>JACMKL010000693.1 GCA_014380105.1 Candidatus Melainabacteria bacterium | reverse complement strand
GGTGGAGAGCCCGAAGCCGATGCACTTTACCAGCTTGGACAATTCAATTTTTCAATCGGGGATTCTACAAAAGCGGAGACTTATTTCCGCGAATCGCTGGCGGTTGAAGATCGTCTAAAGCGAGCGCAACAGGCTCTACAAGTGCGTATTGCGCTTGCGCATCTGATGATGTCGCAGAAGCGCCCCGACGATGCTATGGCAATGTACAAAGATGCCCTGGCTCTCGCTACCAAATCAAAAGACTATGAGCAGATAGCCAGCGTAACCGACAGCATGGCGTCAGCACTTTTGATTGGTGGCAATCTTGATGCTGCCGAAAAATTGTTGAATGAAACTCTAGCGATAGCGCAGCAAAATGGCTCGGCTGTTGTGCAAGCGAATGCATACATAAATCTAGCTGCGGTCGCTGCGTCACGACGCAATAACGATCTCGCTCTGGAACGCGCCCAAAAGGCAATTGATGCTTTGTCTGGAAAAGACGAGCCACGCACGATGGGACTGGCTCACCGGCAGAAAGGTAGAGCCTTTGCTAATGCGGGGCAGTTCAAAAATGCAATCGTCGAATATCAGATGGCTGCAAAAAGCTTTGAAGAAGATGTTGAATCTGTTCTACAAGCGCAGGTCTTATTGAGTATAGGACAGTTGCTTCTCGCCGGGCGTCAGCCGCAAGAAGCGAAAGATGAACTCAAGAAAGCAGTTGAAATTTTAAAAGCAGAGAAAGAAACGCCGCTTTTAATAGAGTGCATGATAGCTCTTGGTGCTGCTGAAGCCGATAGCGCAAATTATAGTGCTGCCATTAATTTGCACGGCGAGGCAAGCAAACTGGCTGTCTCTCAGAACAATTTACGCGGTCAATATCTAGCTGCGTCCGAAGAAGGTTTTGACCTCTTGCTGCAGGGCAAAACAGAAAATGCGCTTGACAGATTTCTCGACGCAAATAAATTGATCAATAAATCTGCAACTGCCACAGACCGAGAGCGGGCAGGTGTCTTGAGAGACCTGGGATTATGTTATCGCGGACTTGGGCAGCTGGAAGCAGCGATTCGATATTATTCGGAATCTGCAGAAGCGTTTGCTAAAGCTGGCGATATTGAAAATCAGGCTCTACTTACAAACAGTGTTGCCGTTGTACATTTAGACATGGGGCGCAGCAACGAATTTACGACGGAATTTGCAAGCGCGCGACAACTCGCCGCCACAAGTAAAAATCAGGGTGTGATTGCCTGTCTAGGCTATAACCAGGCCCAATTTCAGTATATGGGGAAACAGTATGATGCGGCGATCAAGTCTTATGAGGAGACAATCGTAGCTGCTCATAGTGCCAACGATCCGAAAACTGAATGTATGGCTTTGTCCGGTATCGGATTTGCATACTTAGCACTCAATAAACCAGAACCTGCTAAAGATGCCTTCAGCAAAGCAGCCCAAATTGCTCTTAAGCAGGACGTGTTAGAAGCACAGTGGGATACGGCTCTTGGTCTTGGTAAAACATATAAATTACTGGGGCAGAAGGCTGAAGCCGAGCAGGAATTTAAGAAAGCGGTTGCTCTTGTAGAGAAAGAACGTAGTCATCTTTCCAGAGATACTTTTAAGACTTTCAACTTGGATTTGCGACAGGAATGTTTTCTTGAATTGATTGATCTTTATGTGTCTGAAAACAAAGCTGACCTATCTCTTGAGCTGGCGGAGAAAAGTAGAGCCAGAGCCTTTCTCGACTTGTTGGAAGGGCGCATTAAGCGAGCGTCGGCAGATACTGTTGCAGTCGTTATCGAAGGCGACGGTAGGGCCAATGCAGTTGCAAGCGTTCCAGATAATGCCGAGCGACAAATTGTAGCGATGGCAGAAGGTCATGGAGATTCGACTGTCAGAGGCGTGTCCGTCACTCCTAAAGCTTCGACCCTGGTTGAATCATCTGCATACAGTCCACTCAACGCCAGCCCGCCATCAATAGCAGAAATTAGTCAACTGGTAAAGCGCAGTGGCTCTCACGTTGTTGAATATTGCATACTAAAAGACAAACTTTTGATCTGGGTGGTATTGCCGTCCGGTGAAATTAAGATGACACCGCCAGTAGTTGTAAACGCTGCCGATTTGAAGCGCAAAATAACAGAAGCGCATCAGAGCATTTCACAGGGCACGAAATCTTTGAAAGATATTGCTGTTCAAGACGAGGCACGCGCTCGGCTGTTGAAGGAACTTTACGCCTTATTAATTACGCCTGTGAATGCGATCCTTCCGAACAGATCTGATACCGTC
Organism: Candidatus Melainabacteria bacterium; assembly: GCA_014380105.1. Lineage (GTDB taxonomy): Bacteria > Cyanobacteriota > Vampirovibrionia > Obscuribacterales > Obscuribacteraceae > QKMZ01. The sequence continues at coordinate 1,662 of JACMKL010000693.1, read as the reverse complement.
GTCACTTTTGTTCCGCATGGTCCACTTTTCTCAGTACCATTTGCGGCCTTACTTTCTCCTTCAAACAAATATTTAATTGAGGAGAGAACTGTCAGTTATTTGCCTGCAATCGGCGTCCTGCGAGCAACTGAAAAACTTGCCGGTGAAAGCGACCGTGCCCCAGACAACACCCTATTAGCTTTCGGAAATCCGATTACCAAAGTAATTGCATTCTTGGGCACACTTCCTTATGCAGAAAAGGAAGTCAAAAAGGTTGCAGGTTTATTTGGTGAAAGTAAGTCAACTCTCGAGATTGGTGCAAAAGCGACGAAGTCTGCTTACCGCTTACAGTCACCGAAAAATTCTGTAATTCACCTTGCCACGCACGGGATGATTAGTGAAGATCGACCAATGGAATCTTCTCTTGTTTTAGCGCCTGAAGCAAATGATGATGGACTGCTAACTGTTAAAGACATTCTGACGATGCCACCATTAAAAGCCAAAATGGTTGTGCTTTCAGCCTGTCAAACAGGGCGTGGGAAAATTACCGGAGACGGTGTTGTAGGGCTCTCACGCGCCTTTATCATTGCGGGTGCGCCATCTGTTGTCGTCAGCCAATGGAACGTGGATGACGTAATGACTGAGTATCAGATGGAGCATTTCTATACTGCTTATCTAGCCGGCAAAACAAAAGTTGAGAGCCTGCGAGATGCGCAGCTCAAGACAATTTCCTTTATGGACAAGATGCTTGCCCCATCGTCACTGACGACTACTGCTCCGGCAAAGCCAATCAATCGCGCCAATCCACGCCTCTGGGCTGCGTTTCAGCTGATTGGCGAATCAAAGTAATTCAAGTAATTGAAGTAATTGAAGCAATTCAAGCAATTCAAGCAATTCAAGTAATTGAAGCAATTCAAGCAATCAAAGAAATCGAAATATTCGAGTGTCTGACCTGACTATTTGACTGCCAGTTTTACTGGGAAGATGGCAGGTTTAGAGACTTCAGCACGCAGACCGCCATAGAGACGGAAGTTGAATCCAGCCAGTCCAGGGCTCGAATTAGCGCCCATATTGAAAATTGGCTCAGCTCTCACGAACGCTGCGATCGGAAGATTGCGGTGCAGGCGGCGGGCAATTTCACCAGTCATGATGATTGCCTGGTTGTTGTTGCCACCACGCAAATTACTGTTTCCGAAGTTAGTGACGAGCGTAGTGTCAGCGGTGAATAGCCATGGACTCTTTCTGAGTACATAACCGACCGAATAGAATTGGTCGCCTTCTTGGAACCGATCAAGCATTTTTTGGAAACGAATTTGTCCCATGGCACTTGCATATACAGCGCCTCTTTGACCAACTCGCCGCACCAGAACTAGTGAAGGAATGATGTCGCAAAGTGGAGGAGTGGTGGCATTGGCCAGGTTGAAGAATAGTTGGCGACCAAATATGCCTGCGGAGAGAGTTGTTTTTTCTCCCAGCGGGATGTCGTGGTCAGCACGAAATCCTACAGAATAAATATTACGATCGAGTACATTGTCTTTGCGAGTGTACTGGTCGCGGAACATGAAGAAGTTGGTCGCAACCCGAGTACGTTTTGTGAGAGCGTATCCAACTGTGATGTTTGGAAGAACTCGGTAGACCATATCGGCGCTCTGGCCATTGGATGTTTGGAAAACGTTGGTTTCT
>JACMKL010000692.1 GCA_014380105.1 Candidatus Melainabacteria bacterium | reverse complement strand
TCACCTGCGGCAGCTGCAGGCGCTGCGTCTTTGCCCGCTGCTGCCGCAATTGCTGGTGCTTGTGAAACCAGTGCGCCGGCTGCTGCAACAGCGCCCATGGTCAAAATTTCCCGTCTGGAGAGAAGTCCTGCTTTTGAGACTTCATAGTTACCAATAATCTCTTTCTCTTTCATTACAGCTCCCTGTTGATAACTGATTTTTCGTTTGCACGCTCGCAAAGGTGCATAAATGAACCTCCTGTATTAATTCAGCATCGAATTTAGCTTAAATGCTGCTTTCAAGAAGCGCTCTCCATCAACAAAAGCGCTACCCTTACAGGACGTTTCAGCTTAACACATCGGCTTCAGATTAATATTTCTTGGAAGCCGCAGAAATGGATACACTATTGCGGGTTCAGACCAAAGAGCAAACATAACAATGACCTCCACAAAGACACCGACCGAAATGAAAGAAAATAAAAAAGATAATTCCTCACTTGCACAGCCTAGCGCCAGTTACAGCTTGACTCTCAGACTGAAGATCAATAATCGTCCTGGCATGCTTGGCAAGATCACTTCCTTGATAGGCGAAGTTGGTGGCGACATTGGAGCTATCGATATTCAAGGTTTTGAAAAGGGTCATATCATTCGCGACATAACTGTCAATGTGCGTGATTCCGAACACGGCGAAACTCTTGTTAAAGCGCTCAACGCTCTTGATGGCATTACGGTAATCAATGTTTCGGATCGCACATTTCTAATGCATTTGGGCGGGAAAATACGCATCGCCAACAAAGTGCCGTTGACGACCAGAGATGATTTGTCGATGGCTTACACACCGGGCGTAGCCAGAGTTTGCATGGCGATCGCTAATGATGTTGAGAATGCTCACAAATTAACAATCAAACGTAACTCTGTAGCTGTTGTCAGTGACGGTACCGCGGTACTGGGATTGGGCAACATCGGACCAGAAGCGGCAATGCCTGTCATGGAAGGCAAAGCAATGCTCTTCAAAGAATTCGGCAAAATCGATGCGTATCCGATTTGTCTCGCCACGCAAGATACAGAAGAAATTATTCGCACCGTTAAAAATATTGCCCCCGGATTTGGTGGCATCAATTTGGAAGATATTTCGGCGCCACGATGTTTCGAAATTGAAGCACGTTTGAAGAAAGAGCTGAATATACCTGTATTTCACGATGATCAACACGGCACCGCTGTTGTCGTTTTGGCGGCTCTAATCAATGCCTTGAAAATAGTCAACAAGAAAATGGAAAACCTGAAAGTTATTGTTAGTGGCGTTGGTGCCGCCGGCGTTGCTTGTTCCAAAATCTTGATGGCCGCTGGCGTTAAGAACATCATCGGATTCGACACATCGGGGGCAATCTACAAAGGTCGCGCCGAAAATATGAATTCCATGAAAGAGTGGTTTGCAGAACACACCAATCCGGACGTCTTGAAAGGCTCATTGAACGAAGCAATGAAGGGCGCAGATCTGTTTCTGGGACTATCCGGACCAGGTACCGTCAAAGTCGACGACATCAAACAAATGGCGAAAGATGCAATCGTATTTGCTATGGCAAATCCAACTCCGGAAATTATGCCGGAAGAAGCCTTGCCGCACGTTCGTATTATGGCTACCGGACGCTCTGACTATCCAAATCAAATCAATAACGTCCTGTGCTTCCCTGGCATCTTTAGAGGTGCACTTGATTGCCACGCAACAGACATCAACGAAGAGATGAAGTTAGCGGCTGCAGAAGCGATTGCTTCCGTCATCAAAGACGAAGAATTGCACGAAGACTACATCATCCCTGGCGTCTTCAACACGGCGATCGTGCCAGCAGTTTCCAAAGCAGTCGTCGAAGCTGCTAACAAGACTGGCGTATCGAGAAAATACAAACAGAGCTTGATTCCTATCCCTGAAGGCGATATCGAAGTTTAAAGGACGCAAAAGGGCGGTAAAATCATAAGTGAGGGCATCTCGCTGTCTCTTGACGGGCGTGGGAGAAACCCTGAGTCGGCAACAGGCTTGCCGCAACCAGCAATGTGGGCAATTTTACGTGAGGCATCTGTGATGAGTGACGTTGAGAAAAAGCGCAAAGAACGTGAAATAGAAGCCAATAAACGAACTGACGCCGAACGCGCAGAGCGAAGAGCGCAAGAAGAGCGCGAACGCCAGCGCGAGAGAAAAAATCAAGAGCGCCAGCGCATGATGGACATGGCCGTTGCAAAACAGCGCGAGAAAAAGACTATCGACCAGAAAGAAACCGAAGACAAGCAAGATGCGCGATTCAAAGAATTGGAAGCGCAAAAAAACATGGAAGAAAGAATCGCACGCGGACTTCCTCCCACAGATGAATGGGAAATCGTTTAGGATTTTTTTGCAAGAAACATTTTGAAATCGGCTAACTAGCCGTGCAATGTTTTGGCAGCTAAGAATCCAAGCCAAACAAGTGTCAAACCTAATACGACCTGACCGACCGCATTTACAATTGCGGAAACTATTTCGCCGTCTCGAATAAGCTGAAACGTCTCAATTCCGTAGCTGGAGAATGTCGTGAACCCTCCCAGTAGGCCAACGAAAATAAAAAGGCGTCCATCACCCTGAAGAAAACTTTGGGTTTCGGCAAGCTTGCCAAGATACCCTATTGTCAAGCAGCCAACCATATTGACGACAAAGGTTCCCAACGGAAAAGCTGTACCGTTAACGGCAACGGTGACCAGAGAGCTAAGTGCAAACCGCAAAACACCGCCCAGACCAGCTCCGAGGAAAATATACAGGTAACCCATTCTTCAAATCCTTACGGAAGAATAAAAGATGTCAAGATATGTAATTGCTTTTGGTACATTAGCAATTAAGAAGGCACTGAAACGAACGAGACGCCCTTCGACAAATACAAAATACCTCGTTTAGCAGACGATGTTGGCAAAACCAACCGACGATTGTTCAACGGCGTATCACGAATCAAGTAATGCGGTGCACTGCGGTGCGCGGTTGAACTTGATTCGTAGCCAAAAAGTATGGCCCTGAGGCACACCTGCCGGTCGGCGATAACCTGAAATGGTTGTTGTCCGGCCTCTGGCAGTTTCTTTAAAACAAAAAAGAAGAAATTGAGCATCGCGAGTAGTGGCAGCGGAAAAATAAAATTGAGCGCGACGTCAGGTGTTTCACTGCGCCGGTTCACCTGATGGCAATGGCGGCAGCGGAGTTGGTGGTGTTGGCGGTGTTGGCGGTGTTGGCGGCGGTGCCAGAGGGGCGGAGGATGCGGCAGGAGGTGCGTCATCTGAATCGTTTTGACCATAAACTTCGTTGGAAGTCATCTTCCTTTTATTTCGACTGCGGTTAAGGACGAGGGCAAAGAAAAGTGCCATACAAAGAACACTGCCGCCGAGCTGCAAGAAGTAAATTTGTTGACCGACGAAGAATGTGGCGAGCAGTCCGAGAAGCGCAGAGACTGAATAAATCAGATAGGCAGTGTTTTTCTGCGAAAGTCCGGCTTTGAGAAGGCGGTGGTGAATATGCTGTGCGTCAGGTTCAAAAACAGATTTGCCTTTGGCTGCGCGACGAACAATTGCCCAGGTTGTATCCAGAAGTGGGAAGAAGAGAATCAGTAAGACGAGGAGTGCGGTTGGAACGATCACGGTTGCCGCAGCAGCACCTTTAATCACACCTGTGATCGAGATGGCTGCAAGAATAAATCCAACCAGATAGGCGCCCGAGTCACCGAGAAAAATTCTAGCTGGGTTGAAATTCCAACGTAAAAATCCAAGAAGAGCGCCCGCCAGAACGGCAGCCATCAAGCCAGCGTATGGCTTATCAATACTTGGAGCGAGTGACACTGACCAGATTGTCAGTGCAGAAATTAATGACACGCCGGCAGCCAAACCGTCCATTCCATCAATCAAATTGACGGCATTGGCAACGCCGACTAACCATAAAATTGTAATCGGCCAACTCAGGAGCCCCAGCTCGATCGGCATGCCACCAACCAGATGAATGAAGCCGAGATCGATATCCATATTGTTTGGAATCGGAATCGAGCGAATGCGAACACCTAATGAATACGCGGCGGTTGCTGCCAAAATCTGGACAAGTAATTTGACTTTTGCGGGCAGCGATTCCAGATCGTCGATTAAGCCAAGAACGAAGATGAGGGTGCCGCCAACGGCGATACCGAGCCCACCTTCCACAGATCTGGCGTCCTGCGGAAATCTGCCGGTAATGGCCGCTAAGGCTGTCATCGTCAAAATGAAACTCATATAAATGCCAACGCCACCAAGACGCGGCACCGCCACTTTATGAATGCGTCTGTCCTCGCCTGGTTTATCAACCAATCCGAGATTGAGCGCGCGTTGTCTGATTTCAGGAGTGAGCCACCAGGCGACAGCAAGTGAAATTAAAAAGCCGGGCACATGTGTTTCGTCCAGTTTATTGACTGAATAAAATAGTGCCCAACCAACGCCGGTCAGAAATACCAGCAATTGGCAAATCAAGATTCCGTAACCCGACGATTTCGGCGAGTTTGGTTTATCAGCGATTTTTTTCTCTGACGTCACTTAACTTTTACCAGTTGTTCTTCAACTTTATAGAGAGGATACCGGTCGCAAAGTGTGGCGACTTCCTTCGTGACACTTTCATGCACGGCTGCATCGTCTGGGTTGCGCAGTTTTTCGGCAATCAAGCGTCCGACCACTTTCATGTCGGCAACTTCGAGTCCGCGCGTGGTGACAGCTGGTGTGCCGATTCTGATACCGCTTGTAACCATCGGTTTTTCAGGATCATTAGGGACGGCGTTTTTGTTTGTTGTGATGTTTACGGTTTCAAGGATGGCGCAAGCTTTCTTGCCGGTCATTTTGATGGGACGTAAATCAACGGTCATCAAATGATTGTCAGTTCCACCCGAAACTATGTCCAAGCCTTCCGAAATCAAAGTTTCGGCAAGCGTGCGAGCGTTGTCCACGATGCGCTTCTGATATGTCTTGAATTCTGGCTGCAATGCTTCCTGGAATGCGACAGCTTTGGCTGCAATCACATGTTCAAGAGGACCGCCCTGGAGACCAGGGAAGACAGCTTTGTCGATTTCCTTGGCATATTCTTCCTGACACATCGCGACACCACCGCGCGGTCCACGCAGAGTCTTATGTGTGGTGGTGGTGACGAAGTGTGCGTGAGGAAATGCATTAGGATGCAAACCAGCCACAATCAAACCGGCAATATGGGCAACGTCTGCCAATAAAAGCGCGCCTACTTCGTCAGCGATTTTTCTGAAACGTTCAAAATCGATGATGCGAGGATAGTTACTGGCGCCACAGATGATCATTTTTGGTTTTACTTTTTTGGCGAGTTCGAGAACATTGTCGTAATCGATTCGACCAGTTTCCGGATTGACACCATAGCTATGGTTGTCGAACCACTTTCCTGAAAAGTTGACGGGCGAACCATGGGTCAAGTGACCACCTTGATCGAGGGCCATGCCCATGATGGTGTCGCCGGGCTTTAGCATAGCGAAGAAGACAGCCATGTTGGCTTGCGCACCACTGTGTGGTTGCACGT
>JACMKL010000691.1 GCA_014380105.1 Candidatus Melainabacteria bacterium | reverse complement strand
TCGAGTTCAAGGCCGCGCTGGGGTTTCTCTTTTGGAAGGCGATGCGGTGCGAGTGGGTGGCGCTCGAAGTGGGTTTAGGCGGACGGCTGGATGCAACGAATGTCTGCGATCGCCCCCTTACCAGCATTATTACCTCCATTAGCCGCGAACATTGGCAGCGGCTTGGTCCGACTCTGGCAGACATTGCCTGGGAAAAAGCAGGCATCCTCAAACCCAATTGTCCCGCTGTGGTTGGGCAAGTTCCTCCTGAAGCGGCAGCAGTGATCCATCGTCGGCTTGTTGAACTGAATTGTCCCGTTGTTTATCCACTGCCCACAAAAAACCTTGGTGACGGGTGGGCAGAATATCAGGCTAGCGAAGCCTCTGATGTCCAGTCTGCTTTGCTACCGAACGCAAAAGATGTATTGCCGACCCCCACTATCAAGTATCGATCGCCCCTGCTGGGAGATGTGCAACGCCAAAATGCGGCGCTGGCGATCGCCACCTTCCAACTGCTGCGGCAACAAGGATGGCAGCTTACGGATGCGGCGATCGTCAACGGCATCGCTAAGACAAAATGGGCTGGTCGGCTGCAATGGTTCCACTGGCAGGGGCACAAAATTTTGCTTGACGGTGCCCATAATCCTGCCAGCGCTGAAGCATTGCGCCAGTTCGTAGATGGCTCCGCGATCGGCACAAAGCGCAGCCCGTCGATTCATTGGGTGATGGGTATGCTCTCCACCAAGGATCACGCAGATGTGTTTAAGGCATTATTGCGGAAGGGCGATCACCTTTACCTTGTGCCCGTCCCTGACCACAGTACTGCTGAGCCTGAAACGCTGGCTGCGATCGCGCACAAAATTTGTCCTGATTTGGCGACGTGTCAAATCTATCCAGATGTGCGCCCCGCTTTAAAGGCTGCAATAGACAACAGCTTAATGTCTCAGTCAAAGGCAGCAAAAGTGCAGTCTCAAACAGATGCCCTCACTGTCCTATGCGGTTCACTGTACTTAATTGGGCACTTCTTTCAAGCGACAGCCACAGCGCCGTAAGTCCAGACCTTTAGCTTGATTCCTGCCCCGAAAAAGAGGGACGATTGAACACAGTACTAGCGATCTTGGTCACTTTACGACCGATCGCCTCTAGCAGTGGCGGCATCGTCGAGACGTTACAATGAGGGAAGCTGGCGGGGCTATGAGCGCACTGTTGCTGCTGGCGAAGCTGCATAATGAGCATGGGCAAATCTTGCTGCACCTCAGACCAGTAGCGTTGCGGAAACTGCGTATAGTCAAAATTACAATCGCGGAAAACACGCTCAATGCGGTGATAGCGATGCACTGACCAATCCCGCAGGATTGTCCATGACGGATGCAAATCCTTTGCCATGATGAGGGGATAGGCTTTCTGCCGTAGTCCCGTCAGGTAGTGGTCAAGCAAAAACTGCATCATCTTTGCATACCCTGGGTTCTGGCACGCAGTTTGCTGAATAATTTCGTCTCGCGTCACACCAAACTGGGCAAGTGTCGCTTCGGGGATGTAACAAATGCCGCGCTGCGCGTCTTCTTGCATATCGCGCAAGTTGTTAAAAAACTGATCTAGGGCACCAAAGTAACAGGCAGGTTGCCAGTAGTTTTGTGGTAGAAAGGGCAAAACTTGAAAGAAGGCTCCACCCAAATCTTTCAGCATGATTTCGTACTGCTCAAGGGTGTCGATGACAAGGTTGTGCCCGTGGTAGCGCTCGATCGCTTTCAGGTAGCGGTTCCATGACCAGATCGAGAGACGATCGACCGGATTGGAGAATGTGCCAAACCAGCGTGTGCCGATGCGGTTCAATACATCTGCATAGGCACATCCAGGTTTGACGCGACCCCAAAGTAACAGCCATTTCCAGCCGGAGTATAGCTTGCGAAACTCAGAGCTACCAGAATCCACCAGTTCATTCTCAGCCAGTCGATCGATGAGTCGAATCCAGCCGATCCGCTCAATCCACTCATCGCGTACACAAGGCTCTAACTCCATCACCCACGCCGCATTGTCTTCGTCTTTGAGCGAATCATCTGCGATCGCATTGTATGCAGAAGAACCCACCAGTCCTGAAATTGTGATGCCATTCATGCCACTATGCCAACCTTGACCTCACGTTTAGCATTCCCAGCTTTCGGTGGAATTAACGTCGTGTCATTAAAGACATTAAAAAGCCTCCGTACCAGAGCAATGTATTTTCTCAGGACATTCACTGGCACTTAGGATGAATGCTGATACCAGTGAGCTATGGGTGACGGTAAGCACTACGAGCCTGCGGTAGGAAGCTGAACTGATGCAGCAAGTGCTAAATAACAAGCGTAATAAACCAAAAATATTCTGCAACGGAGGGGGTGAGACCCTTGACTGGGGTGCTTTACCCCCCAGTTCCTTTCTTACCATTAGTTAGGGCTACCTACTTAGTGGTTTGTCAGTCTTGATTTTGTACATAGATGATTTTTGCAAGGCCCATCGACAAACATCTACAAAATCTAGTGACTCGCAAATTTAAACTTGACGGGCATTAGAACATCTTTTTAAAGTTCCCTGACCAAGTGCAAGATCGTTTCTACCAATGGCTTACGCTGCTACCCAACGTCTCAAGATCGAGATAGTCCGCTGCAAAGGCTCGACGCAGTAAATCAGTGGGTATAAATTCGTCGTACTTTTGCAGTTTAGGTGCCTCATCTTCGCTCAATAAGTCGATCGCCTCCAGACGACGATCGCTCAGGGATTTAATTTCGTGATACAGGCTGACAGTACTGCATTTGCCCATGTTGACGACGAGAAAATAGGGCGATCGCCCAACAACGCCTTTGATTTTCAGTGCGTCTCGGCAATGCAGTCGCAAAAAACGCTCCAGGGTGCGAACGGCGATCGT
>JACMKL010000690.1 GCA_014380105.1 Candidatus Melainabacteria bacterium | reverse complement strand
TACCGCGGTACAAAAGATAAATAACCCAAGCGGGTGATCTGTGCCATTTTTTGCCGCGAGTTATGACGAATATCGTCCGATAACGTCTTCCTGCTGCCACGCTATAGACTTAGAGAGTTGACGGAAGAGACCAGAATATCTTGCACTTTCTTCCCACCGCCTGCATTCAGGTGTGCGGAATCATAGAAATCCGAGGTAGTGAAACTTGGATTAGAGTTCAAGTCGATAATCTCAAAGCCGTATTCTGGAGGTAGTGCGCAGACTTCCTGGCGATAGCGGTCGTAGAGGTTATCTGGAATTAATGCTCTGTTCTGAGCAGTGACAGGCATATTGACCACAATTACTTTGATTCCTTTGTCGTGGCAGTTGGCGAGCATTTTTCTAAAGCTAGCCTTCTCGGACTCGAATCTTTTGAAATTGGCTGGAAAGTAGCGCTCTTTCCATTCCGGTAAGTCGGCAAATTGGGAACGCTTTTTTTTCTTTAGTCCAACTGCATCCTTCAAAGCCGCGTCTGGTGGGGGAAGATTGCTCATCTTTGACTCAAACAAATTGGCAGGGTGCGAAACCAGGTCGCATGCCCATCCAGTCAGCATCGTTTTGTAGTCGCCGCGCACTTTGTAGATATAAACCATTTGACCGATCAGCAAATCTCTAAAATCGTCGACGCTGCGTTTTTCGGAAAAAATTTCCGGCAGGGTCACTCTGCTGGAAAGCAGCTGGCAGACCGGTGTCTTACCAGCCGCCGGGGCAATATTGTCTATGAAATCTCGCGGTCCCATTCCGAGGATGACCACCTTTGGTGAGCGTCCAGTGTCAATTATTTTTCTCAAAATCATCTCTGCGTCAGACGTCATACAGGCAACGCATGTCAAATTGAATGCAGAAATTTTGGTCCCTGTTTTCTTTTCCATAAGGTGTTCGAGATAACGCGCACCGGTATATTTTCTGATTGCATCGAGATTTGTCGAATCAAGATTGTGCGAAAACTCTGCGTCATAGCGAGCGATGGCTTCCATCGGTAGAGATGAGCCGAGCACAATAATTTCAGGATGGATTGCTGAATCAAAGAATTTTGGAAATTTGCTGACCAGAGGATTCTGCTCTAAGGGCACATAGCGACTGGTTTTGATGTATTGCAGTGGTTTTACTTGTTGGAAAAACACATTTAGACCAACCAGCATGACAAACAGCCAGATGGTGAAACTCGAAAGCAACCAGCCGGTTTTTGATGTTTTTTCAGTTTTGCAGTCGGAGACTTGTTCGGTCACAAATGGATCACGCAAAGGTAAACAGATTCAATCAAACACTTAGTTTTCAATGGGCCGTTATGAGTCTATTAGATTGGCCGATTTTCTGAATTAATAACTCGTAGTTTTCCCAGTGAAGACGGGCTTGGGGAGGAAATCCAGATTGTGTTTTTCTCAGAATGACTGTAATAGTAGGTAATTGAATCACTTGGCAACCCTCGCACCCTTCACCAAGCCGAGAGGAATATTAGTGGCGAACACCATGACACGCCTTGCCAGAGCTCGCCGAAAAGGACCGTCAAAGCTCTATCAGACACGCAAGAACGCTAGAAAACGCGCCTCAGCCGATACCGAATACGCATTTACTCCAGTGCCCGAGGAAGAGCGACAAGGTCCCTTCACGATGGGTCTGCTCTGGATAACAATGGTGACAGCATTTCCCGCTGTCCTGATTGGTTTCGAATGGTGCAAACAAGGATTCACTCTTTCTCAGGTACTACTGTGTACTTTGTTGAGTTGCGGCATTCTCCTTGCTTATGCAATTCCAGCCAGTCAACTGGGCGCCGTCAGCGGTCTGAGCTACGCAGCACTCAGTCGTAGTGTCTTCGGACAATGGGGCTCGAAGATAGTCACTTTTAATTTGATCATGATTTTCATTGCCTGGTACGGACTGGCAGCTCTATTCATGGCAGACGGTCTGGAAGGACTTTTCCACTGGAAAGCGCCGATGATGATACTTTCTGTGGGTTTTGCGTTCTTGATGGCGATGAATAATTTCTTTGGCTTCAAGGGCGTCGCTAACTTTGCGCGATTCTTTGCTGCACCAGTACTAATTATTTGGGTCACGTACACTTTTCTAAAAACTGTGCCAGCATGCCCATCTTCAGTGTTAGTTGAAGTTACGCATAAATCATTTGCTTGCGCCCTCACTACAATTTCGACATTCATTATTGGATTTGCAGTTTGGGGAAACGAAGCGGATTATTGGCGATTTAGTAAACCGAAAGTGCGCAATGCGGCACTGCCACTACTTATCGCATTGTTAATCGGTCAGGTCATTTTCCCTTGCACCGGCTTCATGGTGGCAAAACTTACCGGTGTCACCGACTATGGTGCCGCCACAAGTTTGATGAATAATTATTCGTTTGGTGGGCTGGCTATCCTGGGTGCCATTGTTCTGATGGCGAATTATTTTGCCGCCAACGATTCGAATCTGTTTGGGTCAGTCAGTGCTTGTGAAAATCTGAAAGCCTGGAGTCATCGTGGCTGGGTCGCCGTGCTCGCCATTCTAGGGGCCGCAATGGCTGCCTGGTTGTCTGTGTCAGGAGCCGCTAAGTCTCTTGAAGCGATTGCATCACTGAATTGCGTTATCGTTCCAACTCCGACAATTATTGTCCTTGCCGAATGGTTTGTAATGAAAAAGATTTTCTTACGTGATCCAGAATGCTTCGGACGAGTGCCAGAGCTTGGTGAACTGCCTAGGTTCAAGACCGCGGCCATGGTTGCTCTGATTTCCGGTATCGGTGTTGGTGTGGCAACTTCGGGCGCTATTCCTGGCACAGAATTCTTGCATGTTGGGGTTTGTGCTTTGCAAGCCTGGATCACAGCATTCGCGGTTTACGTTCCACTGCGTTATATTGAGTTCAGGCGGGACTATGAAATGAGAGTGCAAAATCTTTCTCTTCTTGTCGCCATACCGATAGAGAGTGTTTACTCTCAAGAAGCTCAAAGAAGTTAGAAGAGGTTTTTGTTTTTATGTCAGACGATTCGAATTTTGCACCAGAAGTTCTTAATTTATTGAAAAGTGTCGAGGATGAGAGAGCTAGAAAAATTGCAGTTGAGCTTCGTAACAGTGAGCTAGCGGAAGCAAATACACTTATAGTGGAAACCGCCAAAAAAGAATTTCAGAATGTTCTGGAATTCTTGAAAGAATGGGCTCGTCAAATCAAAGAAAAATCGCCCGGTGAAGACTGTAGGTTTGAAAGTCTTGTCGACACTGCCGGCACTTTTTATTTCAACTTTAAGAGCTGTGGAGTGAAATTTAGATATTTCGGACCTCGTGATAGCGGAACTCTTCCGGGCTTGGTCCTGACTCCATCAGGTTCTGCTGACGTTGATTTTCGATTTCATCAGAGTGCGGATTGTTGGCAAAGCAATACGCAAAAATATGGATCTCGAACACTTGCTAATTTGGTACTTGAGAAATTGGGCAAGTAAAATAACAGTCTAATTTGAATGACTGCCGTAAGCTCATCCTTAACATGCAATTTTTTCAGTTCTTTTGATTTCTCACTCCAATAGGTTATAGACCGGGCAATCTTCTGATGATAAGTATAGTGATGAAGGCATACATTTAGGTAGGCCTGAATTTACTTTGGAGATATTTGATGAAGAGATTCGTCGATCTTGAAGAATCACCATTCGGATTTTTGGCAATTGATTCGAGATTCATAATTCTGCATCTGAACAAAACGGCTGAAAATTTTGATCCGCGCATCACCCTTGGTGGCAATGTAGAGAAAATATTCTCAGCAGAGAGCGTAGCTCAGATTGCCGAAATATTTGCACGCAGCAAAGCAACATCAAAATTCGTCGTTTCACTTGATCAAGGAATGGTTTTTAATGCTGCAGCATGGCCATCAAGTTCTACCTCCATTGATGAAGTGATAATCCAACTGGTTCCTGAGAAAAAAAACTCTGTGTCTCAAAGCAATTTGGAATTGTTGGGGCAAGCTGTTGAACAAGCCTGGGAATCAATTTGCATCACAGATGCCGAGTTAGATTTACCAGGTCCTAATTTTGTTTATGTGAATCAAGGATACTCTCATTTGACAGGATGGACTCAAGCTGAAGTGCTTGGCAAAACTCCTCGAATACATCAGGGTCCTTTGACTGATAGGAAGACTCTGGATCGGTTGAAACACAATTTAAAAAATGGTGAAAACTTCCATGGCGATACCGTCAATTATAAAAAGGATGGCAAGCCCTTCTGGTTGGAGTGGAAAATATCACCCGTTAAGTCCGCAGACGGAACCGTGACCAATTTCATAGCTTTCCAAAGAGACGTTACAGAGTTAAAAGCCGCTCAGCAAAGAATCAGAGATTTTCATTCAGTACTTGCTCATGAGCTTCGCGCTCCGTTGACGTCTATTAAGGGCTCTTTGAGACTGCTTGAAGGTTTTGGATATGACCCTAACTCAAAGAAAGGCAAAGAACTTATACATATTGGTATTGAAAGCACTGACAGGTTGATACGACTGATTTCGGAACTTTTGGATTTAGGTAAAATTGAAAGTGGCGAGTCAAATCTGAAACTGCAAAATTTGGAGGTCAATGAGCTCGTAGAAACTGCATCGGATAATTTGACCAACTATCGAGCTGACGATAAAGTCAAAATTCATACACAAGGTATCGACGCTAGAGTTGTAGCTGATAAAGACCGGATAATTCAAGTCCTTATCAATCTGATTTCTAATGCTATGAAATTTTCTCCCAGTGGTGGGACGGTAGATGTCTCTGTCGCTAAGTGTGATACAGGAGTACTACGATTTTCGGTTAAAGACACTGGTCCCGGCATCAGTTTAGAGAATCAGCAAAAGCTTTTTACAAAATTTCAGCAGCTTATGCCTGAAGATGGCATACCGAGGCAGGGTTCAGGTTTGGGATTGACTATTGCCAAAGCTATAATTGAGCAACATTCTGGAAGCATCGGATTGGATAGCAAAGTTGGATCTGGAAGTACCTTTTGGTTTGAGTTGCCACAAGCAGATCTTAGTTCTGACCAAGAACGTCACAGTGGTTCGCCTACGATCCTTCTAGTAGAAGACGATATTCAACTTGCAACTTTGATAAAACATTACTTGGCGCGAGATGGCTATGTTGTGAATGCTGTCAATACTATCGCGGCCGCAAGAATGGCTTTGTTCGATTTAAGACATGATGCCTGCATTATCGATGTGAAATTGCCGGATGGCAGCGGACTCAATCTACTTGAAGAAATGCGAACGCGACCGGCAACGAGGTCAATTCCCGTTTTAATGACTTCAGCTTCTGCACAAGAAATATTTAGTTTAGGGTCACCAGTGGAAGTGGATTGGTTACCTAAACCCTTTGAATTGAACGCATTGGGACTTTCTATTGAACGGATTTTCGGCAAGGCCACAAGGCGTGTGCTTCTTTGCGAAAATGCCGAGGGCTTTTGGCAAAGTCTTCCAGATCTATTGGGGAAAGAAAATGTGGAACTTCTTGATTGTAGCGATGATACTTCCACAATTAAATTCAGGGCCGCGACTTTGCAAAAATATGTGGGTCTTAAATTTGATGGAAGCGACCGAGCCGAAAAGAATCTAAATCGAATGACTACCGAAATCGTAAATCCTACGATCATAATAATCTGCTGCAGTGGTAATTTGTCTGAAAGTGCTCAGGAGAGTCTTACTGGGTTGATAACACAGCAAATCTCTACCGCGCAACTATCCGATAGACAGTTTCTTGATAAAATCGAAGAATGTCTTGGGACGAAAGAAATGACAGTGCATGCCTAACTAGGAAATGTCATTTGGATTACATCTTCACTTCAATTGTGTAAGTGATTTTGACTTCGCCATTTGCCGGAACATCAGCTGCAAATTCAAAAGTATGTGAGTCTTTCTTTGTGTGCGGAATGCTTGTGGCAACTACTTTCCAGTCGCCATAGCAATGCTCGATTACTTGAATTTTGGCTGCTTCTTTTTTGTGATTGCGTAGCGTAATTTCGTAGGACATGCGCTGCAAATGATTGTTCGGTTGCTCGTTAATTGTCTGTCTGCGCTCGCCAACCAGATCGAATGCGTCGCCAATATATATGCGTATTTTTTCGTCTCGTGGCGTGTGGTCGATTTCGTCTTCGCCGACGAATTGCAAGGCACCATCAGCATCTTTCTTGTAGACGCGCACTTTGCCTTTCGGCATCGGCATCCCTAAATGATTGTCTTCTTTATTGAGCATTTCCAGTTTGATCTGGATTTTTTTCTTCTGTTTGCCTGATTCATCAATGTCGCCACCAAAAGTTCTGGCATCTTCTGATTCCATGATGAACTGCTTTTTGACCGGCACATCTGAGGCGTTGAAGAGGCTGAGCTGCTTGGTTTCATTGTTATTGACGTCGGTTTTACCGGCGAGAGTATACATGTGATATTCGGCAAATGATTGTTCAGTAAATTGCGGTGGCGGTGGTGCTGCAGGTGCTGCAGAGTCCATTGCCATTTCCATCATCTGTTGAGGAGCCGCAACGTCCTGTACTTTATGAACGTCACCGGCAATCAGTTTTAGTGCGGCTTCTTTATATGTGCCACCAGATTTATTGTCTAAAGTCACCCAACTGGTCAGGTCGCAATTGGTATCATTGGCATTTGTTACTGCCACATAATCGCACTTCCAGTTGATGTCTGAAGTTTGATAAGCAATTTCCACATCATGCGCGCCCGGCTTATCTGTTTCCAACTTCCAATCCAAACATGGCTTCGAAACCAGTCCTGCAGGCAGCTCGGCAAGCTCTACTTGTCCTTCCGGATTTAAAATTATTCCGGCTGGAGTTTTCAACACAAGCCCAAGAGCGATCTCAGAGCTGCCACCATCTGTAGAGCCAACTGTTGCCGATGGACCGTTTAACAATACACCTGTAAGATCTACTACCTGACTGCCGACATACTGTTTGAATCTAGCAGTTTTACCAACCGATTTATTCAAAATCGTAGTCGGATCGATCAAGTCGTATTTATAGTTTTGCTCGCGGACGACCACCTGATTTGGCGCTGTCAATGACGTAAAACTGACTGATGTCGGGTCGATTTTTGCCGCCACGTCCTCACAAGTGACATAGTTGATGCCATTTGTCAGTTCTAGTATGCGCGAGTCTTTCACAAGACCGAAGTTCTGGTTATAGATCGTGAGAGCGATGCCCTTAGATTCTGAAACTTTGCTATTTTGCGCAAATGAGGTTGTTGGGCTAAGAATTAGCGAACAAGCCAGCGCCAGACAAACGCCGACGTGGACTTTAGCCATTGTAAACCTTGTCTCCGCCTTCGTTTTCCGCTTTTTCCATATACTCGAGTGCCTTCGCCATCAAGTCGTGTTCGTTGCGTGCGTGAGTTGGAAAGGAGACAACACCAATTGAAGCTGTCACTCTTACATGTCTCAATTCGTCGTTAATTGGGACGCTTTTGATTTTTTCGCGAATACGCTCACCGACTACGATGGCGCGTGAAGAGTAGGTTTCTGGGAAAACCACAGCCAATTGATTGTGGTTGCAGCGTGCTGGCACATCAACGTCGCGAATTGCGCCGCGGATAATATTGGCGGCAGCTTTCAATGTGTCGTCGCAGAAGAGAGCGCCGTGGACGCGACCGAGTTCATCTAATTTGTCGACGGACATAATCAGAAGCGACAGTGGACGCTTGTATCTTTTTGCCCGTCTTAGCTCGTACTCAAGCTTCTTGAGGAAAGTGCGCGGATTATAAAGTTCGGTCAAGGAGTCGATAAGAGTAAGTCTTTCAATCTCTTCGAGCTTTTCGTCGCTCAAGACTTCCCTGGTCTTGTCAAGCATGGCTTGCTGCTTGGTCTCTTTGAATTTTTGACGGCTAACACGCATCTCTAAAAGCATGTCCGTGAACTTAGAGTCCCTGGCTAGCGCCCAGCCTTCTTTAGGTTCACCTTTACGATTAGCCATCTATTTCTTTCCTCGACGTCTTTTAACCAAGTTTAGCTTGATTTTTACTCTCTGTTCTAGAGTCGCGCTTATTTTTGTCAATTCCCTAATAAGAGAATCTTAAATCAGTTCTTCTTTTCAACGATTAGAAGCGCCTAGTTTCAATTATCACCCGAGAAGCGGTTTTGCGGTAAAGTAAGAAGAGAAGACATATCCGTTAGGCTCATTGGCAGCGGTTTACGGGAGGATAGTCATGAATCAAGATGAAGACTTCGCTGACACCCTCGCGTATTACGAGAGCCAGCACACAACGGCAGGCTGCAAATGGACCCACATGATTGGGGTTCCCATGATTGCTCTCTCAGTACCAATGCTCCTGTTTAGTCCTCGCCGCGCTGCAAATCTCTTTGCCGGTGGCTGGGCGCTGCAATTCATTGGGCATTATGTCTTCGAGAAAAACAGCCCGGTTATCCTGAGCGACCATCGCAGTCCCAAAGTTATTGCTGCTGCCGTTTACTTTGCTGCTGACGGCTGGCTACGCGTCTTTTCCGGGCGCCCACTTATTGATAATGGTGAGCCAAAACTTCTAACTATGAATCCAGAAGGCAACGGCAAGCACGACTAAGTATCGGCGAAATTGTGGCTGTGTAGGGCTTCTCGAGGATCTGTCATCAGTCTGACTTCCTTGCAGTGGAGCTTTTGCCTGAAATTATCAAGAGTCCGCTGATTTTTGCCTTTGGTGTCGATGTCCCTCTCGACGGTTTTTTGACTGGTATAGGCCAGGCGACCGGCGAAAAACATCTTTATTTGTCGGATTTTCAATATTTTTGATTTTGGATATGCTCAGCTGACTTTAGTTGAAACGCTTTGGCTATTTCTTTGCTGGCGAAACTGACCCAGCGATTGACGTAACACAACGATCAAGATTGAAGTAGCGACGTATGGCGGCATTGACCGAGATTTGATTTTCTTTGTCAATTCGCTGGGCATAATTGTCCAGAAAATTTAGCGGCAAATCGTTGATGGCGGCATAAGCAAGTTGGCTCGCGATCGCCCGTGGTGAGCGGCTTTCAACTACATAGACGCCCTTTAAGTGGCCTTTCTCGCGCACCAGTTCGTCTTTGGCAATGCCATCACGGAGATATTCTTGAACAATTCTCTTGATGTGACCTTGGGCCTTTTCAAGATTTTTAGGATTTACGGAATAGGTAATGGCCCAGAGGGAATTTGGATAAGAAATTTCTGCGAGCGTTGTGCTGATACTGTATGTCAGACCGAATTTGTCACGCAGGGGAGCCAATCTACAGGCGAAGCTGTCATATCCGAGAGCAGCCATTCCAATAGCTGCACCAAAATAATCTTTTGATTTAATCGATAGTGGCACCGGATAACCAATCACTACATCAGTGTTGGTTTTGTCTGCCAAATTAGCGACTATTCGTTTGCCTTCGAATGCTTTGTCTGTGCAATTGTCGTTAATGCTGATTGTTTCAGGCTCACCTTTTGCCCACGACCCGAATTCACTTTGAACTAAACTGATCACTTCATCAGTAGTGAGATCTCCCACTACTGAAAAAACCGAATTCTGCGGCGCGAATTGTTTTGAATGAAATGCTTTCAAATCATTGCGCTTAACTTTTTTCAAAGCTAAAAGTTGATTGGCGAAAGTATCGGAAAAATAGACGCAGTCTGGTTTGTAGAGGCTGTGCCTCATATTATTCCAGGCGACTGCACCGGTATCGGCTGTCCGCTCTTCAATGTCTGATGCCAAAATTGCTTTGGCTTTTTCGAGTTCGGAGCGCTCAAATAATGGGTGCTGAATCAGGTCTGCGATGAGAGCGAAAATTTCCTTTGCATCGCTTTTCACAACCGTGGAATTAAAGCCCGAGTAAAAGCTATCTGCAGAGAATTCCAAAGATGCACCCATCGATTCCAAAATTTCGGAAATTTTGAATTTAGGGTAATGTCGTGAGCCTTTTGTAAGCAAATCGGCTGTAAGCGCAGGCACTTTCGACTGACCAGTCTTTTCGAAATAGCGCCCGGCTTTCATTTTTCCAGCTACGGTGACAGTGCCTGAATTTGGCAGAGGAAGGACTATAACTGTCAGTCCGTTTGAGAATTTCAGTGTTTCTGTTTTCTCACCAAGTTTTCCTGTACCCCTCACTCTCGAGACTAGTTTAATTGAGCCTTTTTCAACTGCTTTTCCATCCGATTCAATCGGTTCGATTTCAGTTTCTTTCTTGTCAGAGCCTGCTACCGCCGCATCAGCACTTTCCAGTGCTGCCTTTAAATCTTCTTTGGGTTTGTAAAAGCCGACCGTCATATTTGATGAAACCAAATATTTCTTTGCCACAGCTTGCACTTCTGTCGGTGTTACTTTAGCTATCCCAAGAGGATAATTAGCCCACCATTTCCAGTCAGCCACTCCGATCGCATCTCCGATTTGATCAGCAAGACCGAGAGAGTCAGTGGCATCCAGCTTATATCGTTTTATAATTTCGAGTTTGGCACGCTCCAATTCTTCTTTTGTTGGTGGCGTCTTTGCAATTTCTGCAATCGAATCCTTCAGCGCGGATTCTACTTTTTCAAGTTCAATTTTTTTAGAAGGGGTAGCTCCCAGTATAAATAATCCGGGATCGCGCATTACATTGTTATACGCATACACATCAGTCGCCAAGCCATTGTCGACCAGGGCGCGATAGAGGCGGCTGGACGTTTTCCCTTTGTCGCCTAAAATTGATTGCAGGACTTCTAAAGGATAAGTATCTGCATTTTTTGCAGCCACAGTGTGAAAGCCCATCATCATGCGTGGCACATCTTGCCCACGCTGGACGAGAAAACGTCTTTCACCTTCTTGTGGTGGTTCCTGCGTGTAGACAGCCGGAAGCTTTTTGGTGGCGCGCTTGATCGGACCAAACTTGGTGGCAATTTCTTTCAGTGTTTCAGCTTTGTTGATATCACCAATAACTATCAGTGTGGCATTTTCCGGCCAATAAAAATCCTGATAAAATTGTCTTAGTCGTGCTGTGGCAACGCCTTCTACATCTGCTCTCCAGCCAATCACTGGATGATGATAAGGGTGTTCGCGAAAAGACATCGCAAACATATTGGACATCAGTAATTCATCCGGATCGTCTTCGCCGCGTTCGAGTTCGTTTCGAACAACCGTCATTTCGCTGGCGCGGTCGTCTTCTCTGAGTAAAAGTCCACGCATTCTGTCTGATTCTAAATCGAGTAGAAGGTTCAAATTTTGCGCTGGAGCAATTTCAAAATAGTTGGTGCGATCTTGAGATGTGGTGGCATTATTGATACCACCGACAGGCTTGAGCGAATCGTCAAGGCCTGTGCCTTTCATAGGATCGTGCTTCGCAGTTCCTTTAAACATCAAGTGTTCCAGAAAGTGCGTCGAGCCTGTATATCCGACCGCTTCGTTGCGTGAGCCAATACCATAAACCATCATGACAGAAACTACTGGTGCTAGATGTTGCTCCTGAATTAACACTGTTAATCCATTCGATTTTAATTTGTACGGATAAATGCCATTCACTGGTTTTGCAGAAAGCGATTCGAATTGAGCGGAGGCGCCGACATTTCCTTTTTGTTGAATTGCTATGGAAGGTTGTCCGGACAATAGAACAACCGCCACTGTTGAGATCCCCACGAGCGAGCGCAGCGAAAAGTGACGGTTGTTCATATTGAAGGTTCTAACTCTCAGATTGGAATGAGCCTATTACTTTTTGTCTTTTCCGGTGGCTGCATCGCCAACTTTTTCGACGCTCTTAACGGTGGCTGTACTGACTTTTTTGGTGTCGGTAGCGACTGTCTTGCCAACATTTTCTGTTGTTTTGATGGTGCCCTTGCCAAGCGCTTTTGAGTCTTTGACAACTTCATTGCCGAGAGCTTGTGTACCTTTGATGGTCGCTGTGCTCACGCCAACGGTTGTTTTGATGGTACCTTTGCCAACTTTTTCGGTGCCTTTGACGGCATCTTTACCTACGGTTTCGACGCCTTTTTCAACTTTCTTGAAATCTTTTTTGATCGTTGCTCCAACTCCGGCCTTTTTCACAGGCTTGGTTGTAGTAACTGTCGTATCGGTTGTCGAAGTAGTAGTTGTCGTTGTGTCAGCAGCAGAAACGGCTGTGACGGCGGCGAAACTGACTACGCTTAATGCGATAAAACGTTTTGCGAATTGCATGTATAACTCCTTCACCCTGAACAGTCCAAATTTTGGCAAATTTTTGCTCTTCGTGCCACTTATGACCAACTTGTTAACAAGGGTGTAACCTAACCATCACCATTTCCTTTCTCTTCACTTCTCTGAGGTTGATATGCAAGTTCGCGGTTCTCTCCTTCCAATTTTTGCTTTACTCACTTTCAGTCTCTCTGCAAACGCCGCTGTGCACGTGCAGAGACTGGGCGAGCCCAGGGCTGCCGCGAGCAATTCTCAGACGCCACTTGCTTCTGATACTCCTGAAAATTCTCAAGCTTCTCAAGAAGCAATAAAACTTCTCTGTGACTATTTAAAAATCGACACGACTGTCCCTCCGGGCAACGAGAAGTTGGGAGCAGAATATTTGGCAGGCGTGTTGAAACAGAATGGAATTGACGCGCAATTGTTTGAAACCGCACCCAATCGCTCGTGCGTATATGCCCGCTTGAAAGGAAATGGAAAAAAGAAAGCAGTCGTTCTTCTCAATCATATTGACGTTGTGCCAGCTGTCGCCGCCGACTGGAAGCATCCGCCGT
>JACMKL010000689.1 GCA_014380105.1 Candidatus Melainabacteria bacterium | reverse complement strand
TTGAGAAAAATCCGCGCTTCCTAGCAAGACAAGCGAACCGTAATCTTTCGGATCCAATTGCAATGCCTTGTGTGCATCTGCAGCAGATGCGGAATAATCCTTCAGCAAACTGTAGAAATAGGCTCTTTGGTAATGAATGCTTGATCGCGCTGGTCCAATTTCGATGGCCCGGCTCAAGTCGGAAATAGCATCCTTATTTTGCTTCTTGCATCCTTTTGACAGTGCTCGGAGGTAATAATAATCTTGCACTTTCGAATCAAGCGCAATTGCTTTTGAGATGTCTACGATCGCTTTGTCGTAATCTTTCAGTTCAAAATAAATCTGCGCCCTGGCTCCCAGAATTTTGGAATCAGAATTATTCTTCTCTAGCATTGAATTTGCTTGAAGAAGCTTTTCTTGCAACCAAGCTTTAGTATGTACCGAATTATTAGACTTCATCGTCGACGAAGGACGGATAGCTCCACTTTCAGCAAAACAAGCACTCAAGCCAAGCAGAAGCGAACATGTAATTAAAGTTGAAAGTGCGACCAGTGCCTTCATCGACACCTCCGGATATTATCGGAAACAGAGATTAGACCAACAAATCAGTCTAACACTGTCACTCTAACTGATGACAGTTATGCAAAAGCTTGTGTTCCAGTGAATGCTTCTAATTAATGTCTACACATTAGCCTACAACCACAACTGGCTTTCGTCTCTGTGGAATTCCACAGTCGCTGCATGTCTGATTTAAGGCAACATCTTCGAGAAGCAAAACACCACCGCTGGTAGTGCAGTACTCAGAAGTAGTGTTCCGGCGACAATTCGCGCTACGCCATTTGGCACGATGAAAGTCATGACCATAAACACGAATGATAGGGCAGTAAAAATAATGGCTGGACCAGACATCAACATGAAGTCCAAGATTGCGCTCAGCTTGTCCATAAATAGCCACGTAGTAACCGTTCTTAGACTTTGCTGACCGCCCATCGGAAGCTCAGCATTTTCAGACGCTTTGAATTCTTTACCGTCTTCGAGAGCAAACAAATAACTAGTTTTCGGTCGAACACCGCTGAGCGCTTTTCCATCTTTATCAAATAGCTGGACAAAAAATCCTTGAATCGTTCCACGTGGACTCAAGAAATCAACTACACAGCAGCGAATTTCACCAGGACTTGGTTTAGGCGCGTCTGCCCAGCTTCCGCCGGTCACCAAATTGTGATAAAAGTCAGTTCTTTCATTATCAGAATCGAGAGCAGAAGTACCCTTCGAAACTGTCGTCTTGTTGAAGGTTGGATACGTCTTTTTCTTCGTGTACGGATTTGTATAGCTCAAATCCGCTTGTTCGAGCAAATCGGCGCTCGTCGGATATTTTCTATCGCGTAAATAGCAAGTCTTTGCGTACTCCGCAATAATTTCGACTTTGTTTGCAATTTCAGTTTCCGGTCCGCCATCGACATAGAGCGTGATGCCGTCTTGATCCGTCACACCCGAATCAGAGACGTTCAACCAATACTGTTTCTGCGTAGCTCTCCCGAGTGCGACATCAACAGCATCCTGCCAATCATCAAGATAGATCTTCATTGGCGTCTTAAAATGAACTTTCTCTGCGCTAAAGTCTGCGGTCGCAGGATCGGTAAGTGAGAGAGTTTTTGTATTATCCGCCGAGCGATAGCGGTGCTGAAAAGTCAGATAAGCCTTCTCAGCTGTCAGTTTCCGTGGAAACATCTTGTATGCAGCAAAGGCAGTTGTACAAAAAATTCCCACCGTAAGAACCAAAATTCCAGCGATACGCAGAGACAATTCAGATTTATTGACGATCTGCTGAACATGCTGGTCAGTCGCTTTCTTTCCAACAACAAAACCAGCAAGAGCACCCAGGAAACCGCTCATATCCGGTCCGGACACTGGCGCGGCTTCCATGTCGCGCGAACTCAAATTGCGAATATTACGACCAGCAACAGAACTTTTCACTACTTCAGGTGGGGCACTCTCGGCGATACCATTTTCATCTGGAAAAGACTCGGTATTTAGTCCAACTGTAGGAAGTGATGCTTGAGAACGAGACTGCATCACAGGTGGTTCAGTGTACGTTCCTACATCTCCTCCAGAAGATAGAGAGCCTTCCAAGTAGCCTTGTTGCGTAAGCTCATTGTCAAAATGCATCGGCAAATCTTGCGTCGGCGAAGAATGAGCGCGAGGAAATTGTGGCGCGACCGGTGCATGCGGTGCCGGCGTGTAGGCTATTTCTGGCTCAGGATCTGGCCAAAAAGCGGGTTCTTCATCAGGTGTATAAGCGGTAAATGACGCCTGGTGCTCTTGAGGTTGCGGCGGAGCCTGCATGTGCTGTTGCGCTTGTTGTGGTGGCACTTGCTGTTGTTGCGGAGGACTCTGCTGAGGTGGTTGCACCTGCTGCGCGGGCATAGTAGGCTGGCTCGTTTGCTGCGCGGACAACGCGGCTTCCGCGGCAATCGTTGAATAATCAGGTCGGTTCAACATGCCCGTATCTTTAGTTGGACGTCGCAATGGATCCGCTGTCGGTTGAGCATTTTGACCAGATGCTTGTCCCTGTTGCAATTCGTGCGGAAAGCTCGCTCCAGGGGCGGGCGCGGCACCTGAAGGAGTGCCACCTTGATGCTGAAATGCTGGCGGATTAAATCCAGAACTGGGCATTTGGACAGACGGCTGAGGCATTTGAGGTGGCTGACCTTGCGGCTGCTGCATTTGCTGCTGCTGTGGCTGCATTTGCATCTGCGGCATCACTTGCTCGGCACCACTTGGTGCTCCCATTCGTTCATCACCAAGTGCACGGATTTGCACCGTATGCTCGACCATTGGCGGCGCCATCGGCACTTTCGCTTGCTGAGTGGTCAATGTCATCACATCGATTTTCCCTGCTCTCACAGCGGCGGCAAGTCTCGCCAGTTTCTCCGACTGTTCCTCTTTGCCGACCTTCAAACTGATTGCTGATATACGCTCGAGTGTTCCACCAATCAATGCAAACTGATTTCCACCTAGTGGCGCTGTTACATTGATAAAACGTTGATTGAGCTTAATCGCTTCGGAGAATTTTCCCCACGCCGTATAAATTTCAGATAAATGCTCCGTGACGAGAGCGCCTTCAACGGGATGATTGACTAGCTTCTCCACAACTTGACGCAACAGTGGCTCGGCGATCGCATAATTGCCGGTCGCAAAGGCGAGATTAGCTGCTTCCAATTCCTGGAAGACTGCCTGTTGGTCATGCTCTGGCTCGAATGTCAAATGTCTAAGGCTTTACGTAAAAGCGCTTCCCCAAACTCCTCACACACCAAGCTTAGCAGTAAGAAAGCTTGTTGTTGGATTGCAAAGCACATTTTTTTGAGTCAAGCGCTCTATTTGGTCGCTGGCGCTGACTTTTCAGCTGCATCTTTTACTTCTGCTGCATTTTTCACAGGAGCAGCATCTTTAACAACAGCAGCCTCTTTTGGCGGAGCCTCTTTAATTTCAGGCAATTTCACGCCAAGGTCCTGAGCCATTTTCAAATCAGCTTCGCTTTCTTTCAGCTTGCCGAGAGACTTATTGACATATCCACGCAGCAAAAACGCTTCCCCTTTTTTCATGTCTAATTCAATTACTTTGTTCAAATTCGTCAGTGAATCCTGGAGCTGACCGAGGGCTGCTTCGTGATTGGCTAACAAAATCAAACCTTCGACACTATCCGGTTTTAATTTCAATGCATCTTTGGCATCCACAATTGCGGATTTGTGATCACCGAGTAAACCATTGCCAGCAGCACGTCTTACGAACAATTCATAAGAAGGTGGTCCAATTTTTATTGCTTCAGAATATTCAGAAACAGCTTCAGCCACTTTGTCCAATTTGGCAAGTGACAAACCTTTCAAACGGTGCGCTTCTTGCATTCCAGCATTAATTTCAATTGCTTGATTGTAATCTTCAATCGCTTTGGCATGGTCATCTAAGCGCGCATAACATTCACCGCGCTCACAAAAAAGTTTAGCGTTTTTCGGCTCTCGGCCAAGCATCTCATTGATTAGAGGAATTCTTTTCTCAATGTCAGCCTTCTCAGAAACAATGGTGGCGATAGGCTCTTCTTCAACGATCATTCCGCCATTGTCCGCCGGTTTCACATCAGCAGCTTTCGCTGGTGCACTTTCTGCAAATGCACTACTAGAATTAGAAAAGGCAAAGCAAGCCGCCATTGCAGTCAGAAAAACTTTGTTCATAAAACCTCTAAAATTTGATGCGTTTCGGTTCGGTCAGTTTATCACTGAAGGGCTCTCAGAATCAGTGGGAGAAGTTCATTTGACGTCATTTGCCCGCAGATTCAAGCATTCGCGCCACAGTTTTGCTTCTCAAAATAAGTTTGCGGGCAACTGGAAAATACAAATCCGGACGCTTTAGATGTTCGGCTTCACCACCTGGATTAACGCAGTAAGTAAAAACGATTCCATCCGAATCAGACAGGACGGGATGGGCTTTCCCCGCATAGGCAAGAGCTTTTTTACCATTAATCGTTATCTTAGTTTCTGAAACTCGATAGACATGGCGTGGCTTTGTCCAGGTATCATCAATGTTTCGTGCGACTGCTAAGGATACAAATTCAGACATTGGCTCTTGAAAGAGACTGACATAGCATTTATTCTTGGGCGAATAAAAGACACTCATTTCAGGACCGCCGACGGGCATTATGCTTTTAGCAAGCGTGTAGTCTTGGCTCCAAGACCCAGGAGACCCGCCTACTGCGTGTTTATCAGCAGCGAATTCCCATTTAGCGTACTTACCATTTTGCAGATCTGTTAATAGAATTCGCGCCAATTTAACAGGCTTTTCACCAACAGATTTCGATACTGTTTTACCCAAGCAAAAAACATAGAGATGTTTTGCATCTGCATGTGTTGCGATCGCCCAGTCAATATTGCCACCACAATTAGGCAGTAGCCTTTTACTATAACGCCAAGCCGATGGCACATCTAAAGGGTTATCGACCACGACAAGATCAGTTGATTTCCAGGAAAAATTAAACGGTGCAGGTAATTCATTCGATAGCGAAATATTCTTCAGCAGTAAATAAAGCCTGCCATTATATATGGTGCCACAACCGGGCCAATAAAAATGCTTTTTCTCATTCGGAATAAAAATACTTTTGGGGTCTTCAGGACTTCCACGAAAGTAAAAATGCCAGTCTTCATGACGCTTCTCGGTGTTCTGCACAGCCACCGAATTGTTGATCATTGTGCGATCTTTCATTCTGCCTTTTTTTATAAAACTGTCGCCAAAGAGCCAGAGAATTTTTCCTGGCGCCAAGGTCAAAGTGATCGCACCATCTCCGCCGTTCCACACCTTATCTGACCGAAATCGTTGGGTCAACTCAGGCATATCTTCAACAACAAAGTCAGACAAGTCTTTCGACTGAGATAAGGCACCCGTATTCTTTTCAAGACTTTCAGTACCATAAATAGCTTGCGCAAAACTCAAGCTAAAGATTATGGACAACAATGCTGCGCCAGTAGCATAATGTTTCGCATCTTCAAATGAGCGCATAGCGCAACGAACTCCAGTCTAGTAAGACGATTGTCCGTACAGTAATTTGTATCTGCCCAAAATCAAACGAGTTTTTGACGA
>JACMKL010000688.1 GCA_014380105.1 Candidatus Melainabacteria bacterium | reverse complement strand
TTTGAGTTTGAGCGACCCAACCCTGACGACAATGATTGCCTGACTGCCAGCTTTGCCAGCATCTGGCATTTCTTCAACCACACCAATCTGATTGAGGCTGAGTACTCGCACTTTGTCACCAAGAGCGATTTCTTCTGAATCACTTTGCGGGGTTTTGACTTTGGGCTCGTCCAACCATTTCAAATCTTTCCGGAGTTCTTCCAACTGTTTCTTCGCTTGCTGAGCGCGGGCAATTCCTGGCTCTTTCTGCAAATCTCTGGTCGTTTCCTTTATAAGGTCAAACGCCACTGAAAATTCTTGCTTCAAATCGGCAGCCAGATTTTTGCGGATTTTTTCGGATTCGGCGCGCTCACGGTCCAGCTCCGTTTGTAACTCGGCGGACAAGCTCTCGACGTCTTTAAGTTTGGCATCGGCCGCCTCTTCCTTGGCTTCAAGGGCAGCGATCTGAGATTCTAATCGAGAGACTGTCTCGTCCAGATTGGCATCTCCGGCATCGAGATACGAAAGAGCATGCTCGACCAATTTATCCTGAAGCCCCAATCGGCGGGAAATCGTAATACCTTTTGAACTGCCCGGAATTCCAGCGCGCAACTTGTAGGTAGGCGAAAGCGAGGTCTCATCAAATTCCAGACTGCCATTCACCATACCTGATTGATTGTAGGCGAGGGTTTTGAGCTGCCCGAAGTGAGTGGTGGAGACAGTAATGGCGCCTGAATCATTCAAATGCTCTAAAACAGAACGCGCAATTGCCGCGCCCTCACGGGGATCAGTACCTACCCCGATTTCATCGAGCAGTGCAAGAGTGCCTTCACGAGCGCGGTTTGTCACCTCGACAATGCCGGTCATGTGAGACGAAAACGTAGAAAGACTTTGAGCAAGAGACTGTTCATCACCAATGTCGGCAAAAACCTGGTTGAATAATGCCGCTTTTGAGCCAACGGCACAAGGTATGAGCAACCCGGCTCTGACCATAAGAGACAAAAGTCCTATCGTCTTAAGTAGAACAGTCTTACCGCCCGTATTCGGACCAGTAATAATTAAAGTGCGCTCATCGCCACCCAGAGAGACACTATTGGGCACAACATTCTCTTTGCCCAATTGCAAAACCAGCAGTGGATGCCGAGCCAATTTAAACTCGAAACGCGTGTCTTCACTTAGTGTCGGGCGCACGCCATCGTATTTGATGGCAAACTTGGCACGTGCAAAAATTGAATCAAGCTCGGTCAGAGCCTCATAAGCGTCAGCCAGTTGATCGCGAAACACATAAACTTTGGCGGTCAATTCGGCAAGTATACGCGCGATCTCATGCTCGATTTCAGCTTCTTTGATACGCAATTTGTTGGCTAATTCGACCACACGCATCGGCTCAACAAACACTGTCAAGCCGCTTTGCGAGCTGTCATGCACGATACCGGGAATGACATCGCGTTGACTCGCGCTGACGGGCAGAACATAGCGTCCGTTTCTTTGTGTATATAGAGGTTCTTGGAGCGCCTTTGATTGAGTAGTTGAATGAATGACTCTATTCAACTCATTTTTGATGTTGCCATCCAGGCGCCGCACTTCACTTCGAAGCGCTCTCAGTTGCGCAGTAGCATCGTCTTTAATGCGTCCGCCATCATCAAGCATGTCATTGAGCGCAAATATGATCTCGTCGAAGGCATTGAGCCGCGCCGGAAATTCTCGCAAAGCTGGAAATGCGATTTCATCAAGCAAGAGAAGCGATCGTTTTGACTGGCGCGACAAATTCATTGCTGCGCGCACTGCATGCAATTCACTTTCAGAAAGCACTGCATTTGCCTGGAGTCGACCAAGAATTTCAGTTAAATCCGGCAGACGGTCGAATGAAATTCCAGTTCGCGCATTGATTAGCGCCATCGCCTCGTCCGCTTCGGAGAGCAAAACGTCGACCAATACTCGCTCAGAGTTAGGCAGGAGGTGGAGACAGATCTCCTTCCCCCGCTTGCTTTCAGCCTCTTGGGCGAGATGCTCCAGGAGCTTATCCCATTCAAGAGAACGTAAGGTACGTGTTTCGATGTCCACAGCAAACGCGATGCTCATTTAAAGCATCAGCACTTTTCAAAGGTAGCCAAAAATATTAGTTGAGTTCGACAGGCGCAGAAGGATCAGCGTTGACTAATTCTTCAATTCCCAAATTGCCCATCAGTTTTTTGAGGCGAATTTTCTGCAATTCGTAGCAACGGTTGTTGCGTTTATGCACAACGCCTATACGCTCCAATTGCTTAATTGCTTCTAAATGATCCTCAGGGACTTTATTGACATCTACAGAACCTTTCTCATTGAGCCAGGAAATAGTAGGTGAAAGGATTCCAAGAAGCTTACGCATGGGCTGGTCGTATACGGGCATTAATACACTCTCCTTTACTCCAAGCTTAATTTTAACATCTTGGCAGCTAATATATTGCCGATCCCTGCCTTCTTTTCACAATCGTTCTCTTTTGTGCGTTAGAATGTCCCTTTTTCCTTTTCGACAAAACCAATGCTAATTCCATTTGAAGGTCACGAACCGCAGGTTGCGGATGACGCATACATCGCGCCCACGGTCGTCTTGATTGGGCGAGTACGGATAGCTTCCGGCGCATCGGTCTGGTTTAACAGTGTTTTGCGTGGCGACATCAACTCTATAGATATAGGAGAGAACTCCAATATTCAGGATGGCTGCCTTCTGCACGTCACCAATAAACATCAATTGATAGTTGGGGAGCGTGTCACCGTAGGTCATGGCGCTATTTTGCACGGCTGCCGAATTGAATCAGATTGCTTGATTGCTATGGGTGCAGTCGTTCTAGACCATGCCGTAGTTGGTCATGGCTCAATTGTTGCAGCCGGAGCTGTCGTTTCTCCAGGCAAGGAAATTCCTCCTTATAGTCTGGTCATGGGCGTGCCGGGTAAAGTGATTCGTTCTCTATCAGAAGATGATCGCACCCAGATTGAGCGTGGTTGGCAGAATTATTGCCAGTACTCGCGCATATATAAATCAATGAAGATCAACTCGAACTGAGTCAGTCTTCCACACAATAATTCAGTTGATTCAGTTGATCGAGCGCTCTGCAGAATGTGCAAATTTTGCGCACTGCCGCGCAATTTCAAGCTCTTCTCTAGCTTTGATTTTTAAAACTTTTACTTTGGACGAAACTTTGGAGATGGTGGCATCTGCGGTGACATCCTTCTTTTGATTTACTTCGTCATCAAGTTCGACACCCAGATATGAAAGCGTGTGTGAAACGGCTGCGCGTACTTCAGGTGAATTTTCGCCAATGCCTGCAGTGAAAACCAATGCATCCAAGCCACCGAGCGAAGCGGTCATCGCTGCAATGTGATAGCAGAGGCGGTCGACAAACATATTGAAGGCAAGTTCTGCCCTGCCGTCACCCGCATCTTTCTTCTTCAATATCACGCGCATGTCGGCAGTTTCACCAACTCCTAACAAACCTGAATGCTTATTCAAATCAGAATCTAACTTTTTTGGATCCAGTTTTTTATTGTTTATCAAATACATCAAAATGCCTGGATCGATAGAACCACATCTGGTAGCCATCATCAGACCTTCCATCGGCGTAAAGCCCATAGTAGTGTTGACAGAAGAGCCATCAAGAACTGCACACAGTGAGCATCCGCTTCCCAGGTGGCAAATTATAATCCGCTTTATTTTTTCTCCGATAATTTCTTCTACCCGGTTGGCACAGTACGCATGGTTGATTCCGTGAAAGCCGTATTTCCTGATTCCGTACTCTTCTACCCAGCGATGTGGCACTGAGTAAAACTTCCGCACGCCCGGAATTGTTTTATGAAAAGAAGTGTCAAACATGGCAAGCTGCGGAATTGTGGTGCCAAATAATTTTCTGGCAGCATAAATACAGCTGATGGCATTCGGATTATGTGTGGGCGCAAGATCGCTTTGTGCTTCAATCTTGGCGAGTACGTCATCTCGGATTAGTGTAATCGAACTCAACTCAGGACCACCGTGTACGATCCGGTGTGCCACCATTTTTACACTGTCCTGGCTATGAGTTGAAGCTTGAAACAACTTATCAACAATCTCTGTAAATGCACTCTCAAAGCCTAACGAGTGGCCGCCCGACACCTCCATATTCTCTACCGCGAGCGGCTTAGCATCATGGAGAGACAAAGAAATTTCATCGAAAAGGCTGCATTTAAGCGTGCTGGAGCCTGCATTTACAACAAGAATACTCATT
Organism: Candidatus Melainabacteria bacterium; assembly: GCA_014380105.1. Lineage (GTDB taxonomy): Bacteria > Cyanobacteriota > Vampirovibrionia > Obscuribacterales > Obscuribacteraceae > QKMZ01. The sequence goes on along the minus strand of JACMKL010000688.1, from coordinate 439 downwards.
CTTTCTGCCTTGTTCTCATATCTTTTTTGCGTCTTCTATTCCTGCCAGAGATTGGATTTAACAGGCATCTCAAAGGGCCACTTCCAGTCACTGACTTCTTTCATATCCTCACCGTGTTCGTGCACATAATGTTTGTGATCGATCAATTTTCCAAGTAACCATTGTCTAGCTCTGGCAGCCACATAACCAAGCTTCGGTACGCGGTCGATAACGTCGGCGGCTAGATGAAAACGATCCATCTCATTCATCACAGTCATATCAAATGGTGTGGTTGTGGTGCCTTCTTCCTTGTAGCCACGAACATGTAGATTGCCGTGATTGGTGCGTCTGTATGTAAGTCTGTGTATTAGCCATGGATAACCGTGATAAGCAAAAATGATTGGCTTATCCTTGGTGAATATAGAATCGAATTCCTTATCCGACAAACCATGGGGATGTT
>JACMKL010000687.1 GCA_014380105.1 Candidatus Melainabacteria bacterium | reverse complement strand
CTACAGCGCAAGCAGCCAACAGCGACGTGCAAGTGCTCAGCCAAGATCTGACTAAAACCTGGCAGCTGGAAGACAACTCGATAAATGTTGTATTCAGCAGTAATTTTCTTGAGCATTTGCCCACTAAAGACGCTATTTTGCACACCTTCAAAGAAGCGCATCGAGTTCTTGCACCCGGTGGGAAAATAATTTTGCTTGGACCAAACATTCGATTCTGCTATGACGTCTATTGGGATTTCTTCGACCATTACATTCCGCTGAGCGACCGCTCTGTCAATGAAGCGCTCAACTTAGAGGGATTTGAGACCATCAAATCAATTGACCGCTTTCTGCCTTTCAGTATGCAAAATAAAGTTCCGACTCATCCTTTACTTGTGTCGCTCTATTTGCGTATGCCATTTGCGTGGCCCTATTTTGGTAAACAGTTTTTGATTGTCGCCAACAGCAATAAGAAAAAATGAAACCGCCTAAGTTAGCTCGTTCTAACGCGCCTTAGGCAATATTCATTCTTTGAAACGTCCGGGATGGCACGGTAGTTTGTACAATTAATTTATTACTTGACACCCTTAGGGGTATCGAGAGATGGCATCCGCCCGCTCACTGCGTTCGGAGTATTCATGGTCCAGAATGCACAAGTGAAAAGTCGCGCAGGCACTCGTTGTCTGCATTGCTCGTGCAGCTTAGAACCTGGTGCTCGCTTCTGCGGGGAGTGTGGAGCGTCTATGCATCGAGGCGCTGAAGAAGCCACAAGTGCGGCACCAACTGTCAACTCTGACAGCGCAGCCTATCCACCATCATTTGCAAAGCCAATGGACAAGCGATCGGTCGATCCGCGATTGTCACGTGAATTGGGCTCACTTCTAGTTCTCTTGTTTCGTGAGCGTGTATTCCTGATCTTTCATTATGTGATTTTTTCCATTACCAGCTCCTTTGGACTCTGGTTAGCAATCAAGTGTTATACGGAATTTCACGGCGATGATGTGAGCAAATTAATGATGGCTGTAACGCCTCTCTTGTTCGTCAATCTTGTTGCACTCGTCAGCCTGACACCAATCAATGGCACAAAAAACGAGATTTCTCGCATCGAAGAAAAAATCGCCTACGTCAAATTCCAAATCAAGTTCAAACATATTTTGTAGAGCGCAAAGAACAAAGCAGACGCTTTGTTAAACGCCTGCTTTGTTCATTTGACTTCTTAACTCAGTTAGCTGGTTGCCAGCATAAGTTAGGTTTTCTGGCTGCTAGAGCTTCATCCAGACGACCGACCGGTGTAGTGTGCGGAGCAGTGCGCACCTTTTCAGGGTCGTTCTTGGATTCATCATCAATGGTGCCCATGATCTCAACGAATTCATCGAGAGTATCTTTGGTCTCTGTTTCGGTCGGTTCGATCATCATCGCTTCCGGCACTACGAGCGGAAAGTAGACGGTTGGAGCATGCACACCATAGTCAAGCATACGCTTGGCGATGTTTGTTGTTGAAACACCGCGCTCTTTTTGTCTGCTGCCCGACATGACGAATTCGTGCATGCAAGCTTGCGGATATGCGACTGTAAAACGGTCTTTCAGGCGCTCTTTCAAATAATTAGCATTTAAAATTGCATCTTTGGAAACCTGACACAGACCTTCTTTACCGTGAGCAAGAATGTAAGCGTAGGCTCTAACAAGAATTCCAAAATTGCCGTAAAAACCTTTTACTTTACCGATTGATTGCGGGCGATTCCAATCAAGTTTGTATGTTTCACCAGTCTTTGTAACTGTCGGCTTAGGAAGGAAAGGTTCTAATTCCTGACGACAGGCAACGGCACATCCACCGGCCAGCCCAAGGGTGTGGTGCATACCCACCACAGCCTGATCAACCGGGCCCAGGCCGGGGCGGATTTCGACAAGCTGACG
>JACMKL010000686.1 GCA_014380105.1 Candidatus Melainabacteria bacterium | reverse complement strand
AGCGAAGCGATCCTTGCACTTTTGAGCGTCGATAACCTCCCGTAGAACCTTTGCGGCCGTTTGGATGGCGCGGTGCACTGCTGAAATTGACTGATTGCACGATGGTACTTTCGCTGGTGGCGAAAAGCTCATCTATCATGTCTTCAAAGGCGAAGCCGAGGCGGCTGTCGTTTGTAGACGGAGTCGAGCTAAGCTTTTCTCGATGGCACAACATGCATCGAGGGTTTCCGCAGTCAAATGGATGCTGTTTTCGGAATCTTCCACGCGTCTTTGGGGCTAGAGTGCCCATGCCCATGTAGGATTTGTATTCACGAAAGCGTCGCTTCAAAACAGCGATGTCCTTATGTCTATCCATAGTTTGTATTTTGAGTATAAAAAACACTCGCCAAATCGAAGTTCTCTTCAACTGAAAAAGACCAATCTGAAACTAACACCTTCAAGTGCATGATTGGTGAGCTTAGGTGATGGCTTAGATCTATTGCAGTTGGCAGTTTTGTTCGAGGTAATTTGATGAGATGAGACAAATCCATCTTGTCGAAATAGATGTCGAGAAGCAATCTCGAATCAGGTATTTTACGAAATTTTCTAGATGTGCGAGGTGTGGGTTGTTCATTTGGTAGTTGGTTTCGCTTGCGCTAGCGCTAGCGCTGGTGCCTTTTATCATTAGCGAACGAAGCTGTCATTATCTTGTGAATATTACAATTTATGATAAAGATGGAAGCCTATAGAAGTGCGCACGTTCTTCTGCGCAAAGCCTACTTTGTAGTGAGGTTTCAGGCATGGAGCTGTTCGGAATAGACACTGTCCTGGCGACACTTATGACCACTACGCTGTTAGCGTTGGCCGCCTTTAAGGTCTTTTCTCTGAGGAAAGAGAAACCGTTCAAATCGGACCCAACGATGTGGGGGTGGTATTCGGCTCCAGATCTATCTAAGTCCACGGCAAAAGTATCGATGCCACTTAAGAGCCGCGATTCAGAGCAGCAGGAAAATATTAGAGAAGAGAAAGTTCTATCGATTAGATAGGACCTAAACACAAATGCTAAGGTCGGTAGCATCGGATAAGGTAGTCATCGAGTTCTAGTAATATTGCCCTTTTATATTTCCATAGACGCTTGCTTCCGTCCGTGTTGTCTGGCGTTTGGTCAATTCTTTCTGACTTGGATATCCGCCGGATGCGTAAGTCAAAACAGTTGCTTCTTGAATCATTTGTGGTGAGGTTTTCCTTTCAACTCTGTTCTTTCTCAATAGATTTGCTTGGGTGTCATGACTTACTAGATTTCCAGTAACTGATGGATTAGCAATTGTTCTTCCATAAGAGTCTCTGCTGTGCGGAAGTGGCAAATGTTTGGGTGCGAAATATCTTCTGACGTCGGAGCTACCACCGTCCTTTGAAGAATTTGATGTCGTGAAACCTTCTTTTCTTGGTCGTATTCTCTTTAATCCTTGTGGATTGGAATAGATTGCGCTCCAGTGATAATTTTTCAAGTTGGGGTCGCCCTTGAGCAAGTTTCTTTCCCAGCCTTGCACTTTGACTGTCCCGACTGTTTCTCTAACAATAATTGGACGCTCTGCTTGCGCTGCTGACGCGGAGAAAATCAGGAGCGAAGCTGAAAGTATGAGATAGCGTAACTCTCTGTATTTCATTTCTGGTATCTCCGAGTTTTCGAACACTATTGGCGTTTCCTTCTGACTAAATTCTGCATTCAGAATATGACAAACTCATACCAATCATTTTTGTACTGCTCTGCGGCAGGCTCACCCAGAATATGCTGCTATGACCTTCTGGTGGACGTAATATTTCAATGAGCGCTGACGGGCATATCGACCAAGTCTCTCCAGCTGCAATTCTTGATTAGCCTGGTCGACCTGTCTCTGGCACTTTATCTGGTGACAGTCTGCCCTCAATTTTCTGTCATGTAATTGTCCAAATTTGAATTTACCCTTGAATAAGCAACTCTCTGCGCGTGCTCTTTTGTGCGTTGGCATTCGAGATCTTTTTTTCTTCACATGCTTTCTAGGAACATCAAATGCATTCAAGTTTTTCTATTGAATCGATTCAGAAGTTACCCGAGCCAAAGGCATTTCTGCGCAGAGACCTGCTTCTGACTGTCAAGACTTCCGCGACAGCCGGTACTAAACTGCCTGGAATGCAGGTTGTCGTTGACGAAAATGGAGTCATTCTCGGCGGAGAGTATGCCGATGGAACTAACGTTATACTTGGAATTAATGACAGAGGTCACAAATTCTCAATGGTCTCCTCGCCGGATGGAAGTTTTTGGTTGCTTGTTCACTCTGGTGCAATTTTTTGCTTAGATTGAACGCTTTGAAGGCAAGAAAAGATTCTTGCGCTAGCGACGCCATCTCCCGCCGATGCGTTGTCTGCGTCGCGTTCTGTGCGCGAAAGCAGGTTTTAACTTATTTGATGTTTCTTTAGTTTGAAATGAGCTATGTATTTTTGCAATACTTCAAGTATCTTTTCATCCATTTTTTCAGGCACTCTCAATTCTCCAGGTATAGCTCCTCTTACATCTTCCCGCCAGCCGACATCCCTCTGGTGTTTCATTGTGGATTAGTCGTGAGAATTGTTTGAGCTCTGCTTCGTGGGCTTGAACTCATGTGATGAGAGGGTGAAATGCGCTTCACGATCGAATATGCTTCCCGGGAAAGCTTGATTTCAGCAGGAATCATCTCCTTCCCATCATCGCCATTGGGTGTCGTTTATCCTTTCGATGAGATTGGCGGCTGCCAACCTCCAAGCAATTGGCATGGTTGATGTAGTCGGATGAATACTTGCCCGTGCCGTCCTTAGCGGATCTCGGACAGGCATGGTGAAAAGTGCGCGGCGGTGAAATTTCATCGTCGCGTTTTTTATTCTTTTTTTCATTCTGGATTTTCATACCCCTCGCGGGCGTTCAGGCGCAAACAACAGACTTCCTATTCTCTATGAGAAGGAGAAAGACAATGACCAGTCAAATCTCGTGCGAGACAGTCCGAATTGCCATCTCGGGCTATTACACAGCCGTATATCAGGCGCTTGAGACTCTTAACACTTCGCTTTTCCAAGCGAAACAGATCTTGGACTCAATTGAGTTGCAAGAGGCTGACCAGGAGGCCGCCTACAATGAATCAAATCGAATATGGCGTGAGATGCTGGAACTCAAAAGGCAAGCGTCTATTGAAGAACAGTCATTGCTAGACATCAAAAAAAGGGAAGGAGCATTGGCACTGAAAAGTCAAATTGGTTCACTAATCGACCGCTTAGAAGCGTTCAAGCCCTTAGCAAGAAGTGAGCATGACCTTTCCCAATTAAAGACTCTTCCAGAGCTTGATTTCTTCCGCGACCCCGAACTTTACTCGGACCTATTTTCTGGTGCAACAGACTATCGCTATTTCCCATCTTTCGAAGTTAGGGAAGTGCTTTCGAGTTTGCAGAAAAGTGTGCGTCGACCGCTTGAAGATGCTCTGGAATCTGCGTTGGTTCCATATCAAGCAGCCGTCCAAAGAGCGCAGGAAGAGGCGGTTCCCGATTATCTTGATAAACAGTACCAACAGGCAGTCACCAAGCTGAGAGATCTGCAAGCAGAGGTCGAAGCCAGACGGACTGCACTGACGGCGCAGTATCGAGACCAACGGCGCATCGCCATAGAGGCATGCGGGCAAGAACTTTTTCGGCTTCGTGCTGTGCTCGAGGCGACCTTAGTTGACTTGTTGAAGGCGTCAAACGAAAGCATCATTGCTTGACCGACATCGAGTCTGCCACCATTTGCAGTGGCAGACTCAGTCTCGCTCAGTCAGTATCTCAACAGCGTTGGCGACCGCGTCTGGCTGATAGAGGAACTTTTTTAAATAGCCCGCGAAGCTGAAGTTCAACAGTTCGGAGAAACTCATGAGTACTACAGTGAAAGAAACTGAGTCTTGCAAGGACATTTTAGTTGTTTCAAAGGTCACGGAATTCGAAAAAATCTGCGCTCGCGATGGTGACCCTCTGCGCGCTCTGTTGGATCGAGATGATAGTTCTGTAGCGCGAATTAAATTGGCTCATCGGGAGCATGCGCATACGTTAGAGCAAGTCGAGAAAAGTTTTGGTGGTTGTGTTCGGTACGAGGTGATTAGGCGCTCCGAATTGGCGCAGAAAGTCGCAGCAAAGCAGTACGATCTGATTGTCACCGTAGGTGGTGATGGCACAATTATTGATGTTGCGCATTATGCAGGCTCGGTGCCGATATTGGGAGTCAATTCTTCCAAATCAACAAGTCATGGACACTTTTGTTTGGCTGATGCTGAAGATATCGGAAAAGTTCTTCAACATATATTGAATGGTGATCTAGCTCCGAAAAGTCTCTCCAGCCTTGCGGTGACCATCAATGGAAAACCTGTTGCTGAGAGAGTCTTCAATGAGATATTGATTTGCGATTCTGAAATTGGTGAAACAAGCAGGTATTCGGTGGAAATCCAAGGTGAAGTTGAAAGGCAGAGATCTGATGGTTTCTTCATTGGTACAGCTTCTGGCTCCACCGGATGGATGCATTCATATGGAGCCGACAGTTTGCCCATCACAGACAATTCGATTCAGTACAATTCGCGAGGACTGATTCGAACGCCTGATTCTTCGTTTTGCCTCGATCGAGGTAGGCTAAAGTCTTCCGACCAGATAGTGGTGCGATCTCACATGAAGTCCGGAATCTTGTTATTGGATGGTCTGCACATCAAGTACCAGGTTGGTTGGGGCGCTGAAGTTAAGGCTTCAATCAGCGACGAACCGGTGCGATTATTTATCAAAGAGGATGCGAATCAACCGTGGACACCTCCTGCATCTGAAACAGTGCAGCGTACACTCATTGATTAAGGTTCTGTGACCAGGCCTCCAAATGAATTTCAAAAGCCAGCATTTTTTGCTGGTTTTTTGGGTCCTTAGTTTTACTATACGGAGCCGTTGTTAAAAGTGAAAAAAGATCAGAAAAGGTCTAAAAAGTAACGAAAGTCGGCGAGATCCTAAAATTTCCAAATCACTCGGTATCGCCATAAGAATGGCGAGTGGTGCGTTCATCCAGAGTAGAATTCCCGATAAGAAAATAGGGCTTGGGGGATTTTAAGTTGGATAGGAGTCGAAGGCTGCCACCACTAGTGGTGATAACAGTCTCCACTCAAGTAATTTGAATGCTCTAGGGCAATGGGTGAATTTCGGATTCATCCATTGCCCGCAACGTTGCCGATATTCTGTCTAACCTATACACTCCAATTTTTGCTAGTTCATTTCTTCCAAGAGGTCTGACTGCCCTTCATGATCTCTACGGTTTCCGGAGCATGTAAGAATTCCGGATATCGGTTAGTAACTCTCGCCCTGATGTCCGCAGGAATGGCTGCCAAACTTCTTCTCTCGCTAAAGCAGTGGTAGATGAGGAAATCGTATCCACTCATGTCGTTCATCCACGGCAGAAAAGGACCGACTCTAGTCCAGTCCGCAACTACAGTTAAGTTGTATGGGTCATAGGGAATGCATGCTTTTTCACTGACGTGGAAGTTGAAAAGTTCAGCGGCGGAGTATGTAATGCCTTCGGTAAGCTCATAGAACGGAAAAATGTCGCACTGAAAGAGCCACCGATCGTCGAGACTTATTGCTGGCTCAACCTTCGCGATTGTTTTTGAGCCGTCCAGCGTAACGTCATAGATAACATCAGTCTTACGTTCATAACGGCGATTGACACGATCGTTTTGGACGGGGGAGACTGCCGATATTTCTGTGGTTATTGGATTTTCCCAGCGGTCAAGAATCGCTTGAGAGTGACTGTCAGTGTAGAAAATGATCTCTCGACTGGCCGAAAAGAAGGAATTTTTGTCAATGTTAATCCTTCTTCTGACGTTGTATCCACGCAATCCAAATAGTTTTTTGGCTCGCTGTGTGTGCGAAAAAAGTGTCACACAGCCCTCTATGTAGAAGAAGGTATCTTCTCCATCGGGGCGT
>JACMKL010000685.1 GCA_014380105.1 Candidatus Melainabacteria bacterium | reverse complement strand
GAAGTAAAAAAAGAAACAAAGAGCGCCGCAGTCGAAAGTGCTGATGAAAAAGTGGCGAACGAAAATGCTGCCGACGACAATGACAAAGCGCCAGCCTACTTACCGGATGCTTCTCTGATCAGCGTTTTGAAAGATCTTTCCAAATCATTGAAAGATGCCGAACAACTTCAAAAGCTTTCAGAAGATGCAAATCAGCAAGCAGTGTTAGGACTTGCTCAATCTATCATTGCTCGCTCATTAGAGAATGCCGATTTGAGTTTTAATCGCATAATTTCTGTTGATGAAGAACGCGCCGTCAACCGCGCACTGACACCAGAATCATGGGCGTCTGAAATAATCTCGAAAGATGGTGTCACAGGCTCTCTGACAGCGGTGTGGGCAAAACGAGTCAACGGTCTTCTTAACGTCACTGTTGCCGGAAAGGCTCCTGAAAAGACTGCACCAAACGGTAAAAAGATTGGCAACTTTGTGGTTGTATTGACTGGACGCTCACCAATTGAAGCTGGTTTTGATATTCAAACTCAGTCCAACGTCAATTTTTGGCTAGGACAATTGGCTGCGGCCACAGTTGATTCTGATTGCCTTACTGACACGCAATCAGCTCAGGCTCCTGCCGGAGGCGAGGGGGACGTAAAAAAAAAGTCTCTAATGGCGCTGCCGATTCTGGTAACTGATCGAGTTTCGGCTTACAAAAAAGATGTAGTTGCTTACGAAACACGTCTAAAAACTTTGGCACTGAAAGCTGAAGAAGAATCAAAAGCAAAAGAAGATCGCAATCAGGTAACCGCCAAAGCAATCGCCGAAGCAACAGCGAAAGTACTCGCAGAAGCGACCACTCGTGCGCTCACAAAGGCTGATGAGCCTCTTAGAGATGATGGTGGAAAGAAATCTGACACTGATATTTTGGCTGTAAAAAATTCTGACGAGAAAGAAAAAGATCAGAAAGGTGAAACTGCCAATACTGGCGACAAAAAAGACACTGTAATCGCAAGCAAAGTTGAAACGAAAACTGAAGTAAAGACAGAGACTAAAGTAGCTCGCAATCCAAATATCGACATCAATACAAAAGACGATGTTGAGAAAGGCGCCATCAAGCCGGTTTCAGCAACTAAAGTGAGGGCAGAAGAGCCGATTACTTCGCCCTGGGGTAATCCAACTAACGCAGTTAATCCAACTAACGCAGTTAACCAAACTAACGCAGTTAACCAAACTAATTCAGCTTATCCGACTAAGCCGGCTAGTCAGCCAGAGAAAATTGCTGTCGCAGTTCCCAATACTCGCGAAACATATAAACCGACCACACCAATCAATCAATCCGGTTGGGAAAGTCCTGCAAATGCTAACAGCAATTTAGCAAGAGTCGCCTCGCTCAATGCCACCATCATCGCGCCTGCGCGTGCGGTTGCCGGGCAGTTTCTCACAACGTCCGTTGTAGATAAGAATCGAGGCGGCGAGCCATCTGTAGAATTAAGTTTCAACGGCGCATCCCTCGCTACAGATGCACGCGGTCAGGCACTCTATATGGTGCCGGAAGATGCCACGCCGGGTCATTCGCTGAATGTCAGCATCACCTCCAGACCTGAATTATCGTCAGGCACAGTTGAAGTGCTTCAACCTCTGATGACCGCCTACGAGCCTCAAGTTCCAAAGATAGATCGGATCTCGACCTTGGTCTCCTCGAATACGATGGTCATAATTGACGGACACAATTTCGATGGCAATGCAGAACATAACCGTCTTTTGATTGACGGTTTTCATGAAGCTAAAGTGATCGCTTCGTCCCCGGTGCAAATCAAAGCGATACTGCCTGTAGCGGTTAAACCAGGTTCTCACTCTATCTGTGTAGGCAATGCCGGAATGCGCAGCAACTCGGCAACAATCGACGTTATTGCAACTGAAATTCAACAAGATGCGCGCGAAACTGGACGAGAGAATCTTTCAAAATTAGTTGTGAAAGTTCTTGGTACAAGCGCCAAAGTAAATCTAAAATTGACGAACAATACGCCAGACATTTTGAGAATTTCAAAAGGTAATGACTTTACTGTCACCACTCCTGGTGGCGTAAATAACTTTGTAACGTTCGGAGTGCAACGTCTGAAAAAGGGCGCTTACAATGTAGAAGCAGCGGTAGAGCAATAATTGACAAAATGGCAGTAGCGTTTGATATTGCTAATAGCCTGGAGACGCTGGTTGAGCGATTTTGAGCATCGAATATATTCGAAGTCGAAGTCGTTAACGATTTCAATTTTGCTATTAGCTTTTATGTCCGGCGGTGAAGTCTGCCCCAAATTATCCGGCGTATTGTCATTGACTGGTCCGGCATATGCAGCGCCCACGCAAAAGCTTCAGAGCAAAGCTGCGTTAGATGACGCTTTCAAACTTGTTCTTGAAAGAAATGCGAGCAAGGACGAAGAGTTGTTTTGGATTCAAAAGCTTGATCGTTCGCCATCGACAGTCAGAGAATTGTACGAATCACTAACTAGACTGCCAGAATATCAGAACAAGCTAAAAGCTATAAAACCGACAGAACAAGCGACTTTTTTGTATCGCACCATAATGCGCAGAGCTGGAAGTCCGAGCGAATTAAAACAACTGGAAAATCGCATCAAAAATGAAGGCTTGCCCGCCGCAACCGAATATCTGGCAGCTAATAATGAACATTCCGGAATGGTTTATGTCAAAAACGGCCTGATCACCGACAAAGAATGGCAGCAGTATGTAGATGCCGACACTCTTGCGCACACAGACAAGTTAAAGGGTTTGCGCCAACTTGAAGTACTTACAAATAATCGCATTCCGATCCCTGAACCTTATCTGAGCGCTGCCGCTTATGCTTATGGAGTCAACAGAAAATTAGCGCTTGAAGTGTTGCGATTAGCGGTAAATCGCTTTCCCGAGAATGCCATCGCCGAATTAGACATGGGCTACTACCTGGAAAGCAATGGTGTCCAACTTCATTCATTCCAACGCTTCAATGAAGGCATTAAGAAATCAGACAATGCAATTGGAGCCGATTGGATGGAGCAAAATATGCGCAAGCGTATTGGAAACGCCAAACATCCGGAATTGCTCAGTCTCGATATCTTAAGAAAACGCGCATTAGGTCACAGTTTTATCGATCAATTTCAGAATGCTGCCACTGAATGCACCATGGCTTTAAAAATGGCACCAAACGCGTGTGACCTCTATTCAATTAGGGGTCATAGCCATTATGAGCTTGGTAATTATCAGTTGGCAGTTAACGATTTTGACAAAGCGGTAAAGCTGGGAATGACCGATGTATGGTATTTCATGGAGCGCGGCATCAGCAAAACAGAAATCCATGACTACAAAGGCGCTATTCCTGACCTCTCGAAATTGATTGCAATTTCGCCTCGCTTCAGGGCTCTGCAAGCACGCTCAATTTGCTATCGCAATTTGCATATGGTCAAAGAAGAATTTGCAGATTTAACTCTTATGCTCAAACTGCAACCACGCAATAGTAGAGCTCTACTACTGCGCGGTGAAGCTTATTTTGAAAACGGTAAGCTTGCTGAAGCGGAGAAGGACATTGAACTGGCAATCAAATTGCGCCCGCTCAGCCCTCAGGCATACATACTTCGCAGCAAACTTTACGAAAAGCAGGGCAAGAAAGCAGCCGCAGCAGCCGATTTGAAGAAGGCTAAAGACCTCAACAGCCCAATAGAGTAGGCATTCTGAAGTGTTAAGCCGGGCCTAAGAAAAAGCGAAGCTTTCCTTTTCAGGGGCTCGAAATTGTTATTATACTTGGCAGCCATCTAAACCACTGGTTCAGGTTCGGACTGTCCAAAATCCCCCATCGAAAACGGCAAGTTCAATGACTACACAGTCAAAAGAAGCAGATTCTCAAATCGCTACATCGGCACCTCTCGCGGGCGCACAGCCTCTCGCAGGCGTGCCTGCCGGTGGTCGCGTCGCCAAAACCAAAGATACTCTCAGCGTCTTGGTGACCGCGTTACCAATCGTAGGCGCAGTTGGCACATTCTTCGTATGGGCGGCAGCCAACTTCTATGTTGGCGACGTCGAAATAACCCCAAACCGCTCCTATAACGCGCTCACCGTCAAAGTTTACGACGCCAAAGGTCAGGAAGCGACCTTTCACTCACCCAAATTTCAACTCATGCCAGGCAGCTATCACATCGTCATGAATGCTGACGATAGCAAGGCCCAGCACGCGGACGCAAAGATCGCGTTTCAGCAGAAAGCGAATATTACACTGAATCTTCCAGAAGACTCTGCGCGCTCATCAGACGAGAAGAGCAAGTCAGATGCAAAAGCCGCTGATGACAACGAAGAATCCAAATCAAAAACAAAGCGCTGGTGGCAATTTTGGCGCAGCAAGAATCCGGAATAGTGACGAGCGCTCCTCGTTCAAACAAAACGATGCGCTCCAAAATCGCATCAGATGAAATAAATTTGCTCATCCCGGGCGGTGTAAATAGCCCTTTTCGCTCCTTCCATGAAGTCGGCGGACACACGATTTTCTTTGAGAAAGCGAAGGGTGCAAAACTCACAGATATTGATGGCAACGAATACATAGATTATCTAGGCGCATGGGGACCGGCAATTCTCGGTCACGCGCCAGATTCCGTAGTCAAAGCATGCAATGCTGCTGTTGAAAGTGGTGCCGTATTTGGTGCCCCGAACTTACTCGAATTAGACATGGCTCGCATGGTTCAAAAACATTTTCCGAGCATTCAACAAATTCGATTCGTAAACAGCGGAACAGAAGCAGTGATGAGCGCTGTTAGACTGGCTCGAGGACACACTGGACGCGAATTATTAGTGATGTTTGATGGTGCCTATCATGGACACAGTGATTCAGTCCTGGCTTCCACCAGTCACCAATCAAGTTCTGGAATTCCAAAAGAATCTTCAAATAAAACCATCATGACTCCCTACAATAATTTGGAGTTGCTGGAAAGTACGCTCTCAAAGCATGACGGTCAAGTGGCTGCAGTCTTAATCGAGCCCGTCTGCGGCTCGATGGGTGTAGTCCTGCCAACCGTTCAATTCATCAACGGAGTGAGAATACTGTGCGACAAGTACAATATCTTGCTCATTTTTGATGAGGTTTTGACAGGGCTGCGGGTAGCACAAGGTGGTGCACAGGCACTGTTTAATGTACAACCAGACTTGACCACATTCGGCAAAGCACTAGGCGGCGGAATGCCGATTGGCGCCTATGGTGGGAAACAAGAGATCATGAGCTCTCTCATGCCAATTGGCGATGTTTATCAAGCCGGAACTTTTTCTGGCAACCCAGTCACCATGGCCGGTGGCGTGGAAGTATTGAAATTACTCGACAATAAAGACGTCTATGATACGCTTGAAACACGCACAGCGCAGCTCTTTAATGGCATTGAAGAATATGTAGACAAGCGCGCTTTACCTATTCAATTGCAGCGCGCTGGCTCGATGTTCTCGATTATCTTCAATGATAAACCAGTCTGGAATTTTGAAGATTCAAAGACTATAGATGCCGAACGCTTTGCCAAGTTTTTCCATATTATTCTCGATGCTGGAATCAATTTTCCACCGTCAGCTGTTGACGCTGCATGCGTTTCAGCGGCTCACACGGAAGAAGAAATTTCGGACACAGTCGCTATCATCAACACGGCGCTCGGCCAGGTGTTTCAATAAAAACGACTCTTATTTGAATGTACGACGCATCGTGTACAAGTCTGAGAATGTTTCCCAGATCACTGAGATTTTTCCGCCCGAAGCGCCTTGCGACAAACGTGGCAAGTGTTCGATTGGAATTTCAACTACTTTGTAGCCGGCGCGCTCTGCACGAATGCAAAGTTCGGCGTCTACGAAAGCAGTGCTGGATAGCAATTTCACACGCTCAACAATCTCACGACGGAAGAGTTTGATCGAATTCACATCTTTGTGCTTGTGTCCGTACAACACGCGCAGCATGAAATTGTAAATTTGCGATTGAAACTTTCTTCTTGGTGGATCATTACGATTGACGCGATGTCCAATGATGAAATCGTGGCTCTTCAAACCTTGCGCCATCGCGAAGATTTCTTTAGGGGCATACTGGTAGTCACCTGGAAGTGAGAAGACCAAATCTTTTCCACCAGACAAATACAGTTCGCGAATTGTGAAACCGAAGCCTTTGTTGACCGGATGATTGATCAATTGAACTTTTGGATAGGTCTTTGCACATTCTTGAATGACAGCAAGAGTATTGTCCTTACTGCCGTCGTTGACGACAATAATTTCATAGTCGCTGCAAGCTTCTTTCAGCAACCCATCTGAGTCGGCAATCAATCTACCGATGGTAGTTTCGTCGTTGTATGCTGGTATCACGAGTGATACTGTGCCCGGTATTGTCTGTGTCCGCTTGCGCAGAGTTGACGTAGCTGAAGAGCCTTGAATTACGATGTTGTCTATCATGGTTGCTCCGCTGGATTAGCTGACTGACGCAGTCATCTTTGCGTTTGTGGATTTACGTTCTGCATAAAAGGATTTGATACCATCGATGACGGCGTCAACTTGTTCGTTGCTTAGTTCTGGGAACATTGGTAGGGAGAGAATGCGTTTTACGACTTTCTCTGTCTGCGGCAGTGAGCCTGGCTTATAACCGAGGAAGCTGTACGCTTTCTGCAGATGGGCCGGATTTGGGTAGTGAATGAGACACTGAATGCCCTGCTCGAGCAAATATTCCTGAAGCTCATCACGATGATCTGTTTGAATTACATATAAGTGATAGACGTGTTTGCGTCCGTCTTCTTCGATTGGAGTCTTCACAACGTCAGCCAGACCGCGATTGTAGCGATCAGCAATTTCGCGACGGCGATCATTCCATTCTTCAACAAAAGGAATTTGGGCAGACAAAATTGCAGCTTGCATTTCGTCGAGACGGCTGTTGATACCAACAATGTCGTGATAGTAACGCTTCGATTGTCCGTAGTTGCGCAGCATAACAAGCTTGTCGAAATTTTCACGTGAGTTGGTGGAAACAGCCCCACCATCTCCGAAAGCGCCCAGATTTTTGCTCGGATAATAACTGAACGAGCCGTAATCGCCGATCGTACCGGCAGCCTTGCCCTTGTAAGTTGCACCAGTCGATTGAGCACAATCTTCTAGCAACATGATCTTATGTTTCTTACAGATCTCAACCAACGGATCCATGTCCGCCATTTGACCGTATATATGCACCGGCACAATAGCTTTCGTCTTTTCGTTAATCTTCGCTTCGACCAGATCGACATCCATAACATATGTGTTCGGGTCAATATCAACAAATACTGGAGTTGCTCCGGTCATTGAGATCGCGGAAATTGTAGGAACCGCAGTGTGTGCAACCACAAGCACTTCGTCCCCGGTTGTCACTCCTTCAGCAGCCAGAGCAAGATAAATTGCTTCAGTCCCGGACGCGCATCCAGCTACGTAGCCAGCGCCCAAAAACTTTTCAAAATCTGATTCGAATTTCTCGAGTTCGCCGCCCAGTATGTAGTAACCGCTTTCCAGAACGCGATGGACTGCCTGGTCAATTTCTTGCTTGTAGGCGACGTAGTGCAGCTTCATGTCGCCGAATGGGACTTTCACCGGGTGAACTCCTTTGAGTTATAGGTTGGCCGAATCAATACTAGAAGAAATGGTCAAGAAGCGAATTAAGAGCAACTTAATTGACATCCAGGCAGAAGGGACACAGCAGGGGGATTTCAGGCAATTCTGGCGGTTTTCCATGGTAAAATCATTGGCCTCCATTCAACTGGCGGCGATCTTCAAGTCGCGCACACGGTCACCGTTTCAGTAGGTTAGCGCGAATTTAGATATAAACAGGCATTATGATCGAACAATTCAAAGGTAAGACAGCTTTAATAACCGGCGGCATGGGATTTATCGGATCCAATCTAGCTATCCGCCTGGCGGAGCTCGGGTGCCAGGTCACAGTACTGGACGCCATGATCCCCGATTACGGCGGCAACGAATTCAACCTTGCGGAAAAGTCAGACAAGATTCGCGTTAACTTCTGCGACATCAGAGATGCTTCCGCAGTCGATTATCTGGTTCGTGGACAGGATTACGTATTTCACCTGGCTGGGCAAGTTTGCCACCTGATGAGCCTCTCCAATCCTTTTCCAGACATTGAGATGAATATCACCGGCACGGCAATCATTATGGAAGCATTGCGCAAGCATAATCCAGAAGCGATCTGCGTCTATACCGGCACACGTGGGCAATATGGGTCTTCAGTCTCGTTGCCGGTCAACGAAGAAGCGCCTACGAATCCGAAAGGCATATACGAAATCTCTAATCTAACTGCCGAGAAGATCATCAAGGTTTATAACGACGTTCATGGAATTCGCTCGGTACTTTTGCGCTTAAGCAATATTTACGGACCACGTTCGCAGATGATGCACTCGCGTTTTGGCGTCGCAAACTGGTTTGTTCGCCTCGTTATGGATAACGAGCAGATTCAGCTTTTCGGAGATGGCAGTATCCTTCGTGACTTCTGTTATGTCGATGATTGCGTCGATGCGATTTTGAGAACAGCGACAACCGAAGAATGCTATGGCGAAATCTTCAATGTCGGCTCAGACATTCCTGTCAGCTTCCTCCAATTGGTCGAAGCGATGGTGAAGGTGGCTAAACAAGGCAGCTACAAATTCACGGAATTCTCGGCGGAGAGAAAGGCGCAAGAGCCCGGCGATTTCTATTCGGACATCTCCAAAATTGAACGCATGACTGGATGGCGTCCAGCAGTTGATTTGGAAACCGGTATTGCAAAAACAATCGAATTCTACGCGAAGCACCGCGACCACTATTGGACGAAGCCATCTAAGGC
The DNA here is from genome assembly GCA_014380105.1 of Candidatus Melainabacteria bacterium. GTDB lineage: Bacteria > Cyanobacteriota > Vampirovibrionia > Obscuribacterales > Obscuribacteraceae > QKMZ01. The sequence continues at coordinate 616 of JACMKL010000685.1, read as the reverse complement.
ACCAGCTGCGGCGGCACCAGATAAATCAACAGCGACAGCGCGCTGCTAAATTCCAAGCGCTATATATTCGAGCGAAACTTTTCGTGCGACCATTCTGCCGTACATCCCAAATGTAGGGTGTAAGCCAATCTCAATTCCGTCTTCAACAGGACCAAGCGTCAATTCGAAGATGACATTTTGATGGTTGAAGTCATTGAGGAATAACTCTTGTATGTCGACCATTCGAAGAATGACTGCAAATTTTTCAGTAATTGGATCGCCTGAAGAATCGACGTCTAGCGTGAATTTTTCGATGGCAACTTTTAGTGACGAGGTGCCGCTTCTAACCAGATGCAATTCGACGATCTCGGCGTCATGGAAAGAGGGCCACGATTCGAAGCGCTCGTAAAACTCTCGGGCACCGACAATCTTTGAAAGTATCCAATCTACGTTTTGAGCCATTAATTTCCAGCACTTTTAAAGCAGTAACCATTCTAGTTGCGGACTTTGAAAGTTTAGCGTGATTCGACTCAGCTTGCATGAACGGCTGGTGAGTGGGGTTATCACCCTTCGCAGTGCAGGCAAATACGCTTAAAATGGTAGGACTGGGCGGAGGGTAATCTTTGATGAAACAGCG
>JACMKL010000684.1 GCA_014380105.1 Candidatus Melainabacteria bacterium | reverse complement strand
TTTCTGGTGCGCTTGCGCCAATCCTTCGCAAATTTGAACAAACAAATTAATCGCGCGATTTTGGTCGAAAAATTCCTGCGAATTCAATAGGCTGTCGAGCGTGTCACCTTCGAGATAGTCCATCACCAGAAATGGTGCGCCTTTTCCCACGCCGTATTCGTACACGGCAGCTAAGTGTGCGTCGCTCAAACTCATCGCTGCTTTTGCTTCGCGCTGAAACCGCTTCACAGAGTTGCGATCTTGCATGAGTAAGGGATTGAGGATTTTAACCGCGAGAATGGCATCTATGTTGTTATCGCGTACTTTAAAAACTGTACCCATCCCGCCCTGTCCGAGCAATTCAATGACTTCGAAACGCTCGCCAAGGATATCTCGCGCGTCTTCGATTGAATAGCTTCCTTCAGCTATTCTGGACTGAAGTAGTGCTGAAGATTTTTGTTCGTCAGGTGGATTTTGCTCGCAAGTGCATTCTGTTGATGCGGGAAGACCACAGGTTCCGCAAACAAGGAAAGAATCAACACGTTGCTGTTCTTTGAGTTCTGGATGCCTGAAATTGTGGGCGTCTGGTTCCATAAGAGCAATTCTCCGGCACACTTCCCGTCCGGAAGCGAAAATAAAGTTGGCACCGGCCTGTATATTCCTAAAATTCGCCGCACCTTTATGTATATTCCCCCTCAACTTTTATTGGACGCGCTTTTCGAAATATTCAGGCTTGTGGGTTTTTTAGTTTAGGGTTTTCCCGGTCGTAAACTGGTCCTATCTGTTTTAAATTATTGAAGCGGTCTTCCAACCGTTTTCTTCACTTACTAAAAATCGAGCAAATTATGCAAACGCAAACCTGGAGCGTGACTGTTGCCATGACTGCATTGTGCATGACGTGTGCACTTTTAAGTCTGAGTCATATGCAGCTTTCGGATATTTTTCTTTCAATGCAGGCGATGTTCAATTACTATGTCGATCGATCAATATTCGCTCCACTGATAGTGGTACCAGCAATGATCTTTCAAATGTGCCGATATGGTGGTAGGCATGAGGCAATTGAGAAAATTTCACCAGTGCGTTTTAGACTTTTGAGTTGCTTGCTTTTGATGATGGGGCTAGCTGCGCCCTGGTTTTTTCATGATTTCACACGTGTGTTCAGTTGCGATTCACAGTGTCGTTTTTTTTGTGATGAATTACGGATTTTCTTGAGTCTGGTATTGAGTTGCTCATTCTTTGTTGCCGCAGCCTTTTTCAATCGTAAGCTACTTAATAGTGCAATTATGAATGCAAGTACGCCGTTTACTTTAGAGGAGTCATATTTATATTTTTGGACCGCCGCATTTTATTTGGTCACCATGTTATTCCAGGTGATCTATTTCTGTAAGAGTTCGCAGGGACCTAGCTATGGTGGTTTTAGCTAGTGCTTCTAAAGTCGTGCGATTATTCCTTCGACTTGTTTGCGATGGATTGCCTGGTGTCGACTGGCGACAACAAGCCATTCGTGCGGGTTGAGCGGACCAAACCAGGGATGCGGATGCTTTGCAGATTGGCACGCGGCAGTGTTAATTAGCGATGTTTCGTGCACGAAATATTCGGACATGTCGCGAAACTTATTGACAATGGTTGATGGTTCTGCCGCTGCTTCGGGCTTAACATCGCCTGTGCCAACAAGTGCCATTCCCGTTTTTCCATTTGCCAGGTCTGAGATAGTTTCGCGCATCAAATCGCCAACGATTATTAAGTGCTGCAAAGTCATAGCGATAGACCAATATCGTGACGAATCTTCCAAACCTCGCAGACGAGGAATCAAGCGACGTTCACTGAGTTGAGTGAAACTCAAAGGCTGGGCGAGTTTTACAATCTTCTCGGACTCTTCAGTATAGGCAATACATGCGTCCTCATCACTCAGCGTTGCAAACCAGCGTGGAAACAGGATGTGCTTTGCGATTGCCATTTCGATAAATGGCAGTCCGGCTCCGGGCTTGGCAAGTTTTGGTTCGTTTGTCATTGTCGGTTGCCTTGAAATACAGCGTCATTTTACATCGAGATTGAAATTAATGGTTGTGGTCTATGATGATTAGGTTGCTCCATTCGCAGCGTGTAATCAGTGACAAGAAATTGCGGTCAGATTGCTATTGAGGATTATAGACGAATGCTTGTCGGGCTTCGTTCGAAGCCGTTCGAAGAGAGCGATTGGAAAATCATCTCCGAGCTATTAAAATCTAGGACTTCCAACGCTTTGTATGATCTTGCGGAAGAATGGTTACTCGAATTTCCAGCGAGTGAAAATGCAACTCGCCTCGTAGGTACTTGGCTTGCCGTCTGCGGTTCTACGAAGGCAACTAGTTTCGCTATTCGCTATCTAAATGAAAACTCCGCCAATATCAAACAGATTCTTTGCGCCACCACAAGTTTTTCTGTTCGTTCAAGCGAGTTGTACGATGTCATCGGGCGGCATCTAGAACTTTCACCCACGAGAGGCGTTTGGTGTCATCTCCAAACCCATGGAAAAAAGAAAGCACGAAATGATAAATTGATTCAACGCTGGTTAAGTCTCAATCTCGAAAATGATCAAATATGCCGTGAAGTTTCGATAGTGGCTTTATTCTCAACGTCCGAGGAAGTAATTAATTCGGTTATTTCTTGGAGTGGAAATGTTGGGGAGCGCACTAGTTCCTACTGGATAGTTTTAAGTCATCTGTTGCTCGGTACATCTGAAGCCCATCAGAAATTTCAAGAACGCATAATTCAGCTTGCTCGTGACTGGACGAACTCACATTCTGACGATGATAACTGCGGAAAAATTATTGGGTATTTGCTTCGTTGCAAGCCCACAATTGAAAATATAGGTCTGGCGATTGAGTGGTATCGAGAGCATAGCGCTAACAGAACTGCGTTTTTTGTTTTGATTGCGATCCTTCTCCAATCTCGTCACTTAGAATTGGAAATTGACCCTTATGTTCTCGATGAATCTATGGAC
>JACMKL010000683.1 GCA_014380105.1 Candidatus Melainabacteria bacterium | reverse complement strand
GTATATAGGCGCATTACGCTTACCATTGGCGTCTGCAAAAATCGAGATTATTCGTGCCTTGACGCATCATTCGGATGGCACTTTAACAGGGTGGACAATAGAGTCACAAGATTTTAAGACTAAAAATAAAGGTGGGCTGATCACAGCCAAAAAAGTTTTCACCGCAACAACCTCAGTTCAATCATTTGTGGTGCTTATGAAACTTCGCTTGGATCCGCTCAGTCACGAGAGTAGCTGCATATCTTACTGGTTCGAGACTGAACGCGCGTCAATATACAAAGGCGCATTGCTGAGCGCAATTAAACAAGCAAAATTTGAAATGGAAAAATTGGTCAAAGAAAGCTAATCAAATTAAATCAAGCTACCAGAGTGGATTGACCGGATCTTCGAAATTAAATGGATTGGTGTCCGAAGCAGCCGATTGGGCGGCAGCAAGTAGTTCGTCAAAGCGCTTATTGGAATAGACGCCATAGAACAAATACGCCAGCGCTAAAATTCCATATATGCCTAACCACAGTCCAAAAAACTGATTGTTCACGAGCAATAAGGTGCCAACGATAATGCCCGGAGTGACCGCCACTGTTGAGACACGGACCAGGTCGGGATAATTTAATTCGTAAGACATTGTGCTAGAGAAAAGTTTTCCAACTAATCCGAGCAGCAATGTTTGCACGGCAACGAAAATAAAATGCAGCGGCAATAAAATTAGGGCAACTGTCATGCCGAGATATGTCTTTGCCCAAGTGATATATTTCGCGATGCCGAGCGGCTCAATGATTGTGTTGAGATCAGGTGCGAAGTCGGATTGACTGACTTTGCCATTGGTAGCGTACTGAGACCACTGTGTTTTGCCGACAATCACAGGCACATATTCTGCTTGATCTAGAGATGGAGCGTCTGTTTCGGCAAATCTAATAAATGGCTTTTCATTGATGACAATGGTGTACGGAAGTGGTTTATCGATAGATAGAACGCTATTCTTGAATATTAGTTTTGGTAGTTGTGGAAGCACAAGCTTTTCAATTTGCTGAATGCCAATGTTCACCCAAACATGAACCCAGATTCCGATTGCTATAGTCGAAAACAAGACGAGAAAGAATAAATAGCCAAACGATAGCCCAGTCCATTCTTTGACGGCGCGGATGTACGCGTGTCTCGAATAGAAAGATAGGTAGAAGGCTCGAAGTGCCAGGAAATTGTTCATTCGGACCGGCTCCATTAACCTACTTATAAGGCTGCTGAATAACATCCTATATTATGTTGGGCAAAAAATGACAGATAATCTTCGAAACGTCCATAAATTGGGCGCCCATCAGTAGTCTTAGATAAAACTGTTGCGTTTGCGGCTTTCTTTCGGACTCACTTTTACTGGTTTTAGACCAAACTGAACCAGCTGTCTGGCAATCATGTCAAAAAATTTCTGGCGGTCAGGTCCGCGAATGACGGCTAAATGATGCGCTTCTGCCAGACAGACAGGATATCCCATGCCCTTGCGAACCTGAGCTAATACAGCAGACAGAGAGTTGTTGAGCAGCTCTTCATGGTCCAGAAGCCAGCGTGGAAATTCAATGCGTGCTATTTCATTACCGACATTCAAGTAGCTAAAGCAAATTCGTTGCTTGGCGTCCATCATTTTGGTCACAGATGCACCAGATTGAAAGGCAGCTGTGCGGTGACCAAACTTCAAATTCTCAGCGACCAACATGCGATCGCTCATCGGCCAAATTTTTGAACATGGAAAATCTTCTTCGTTTAGATGACCGCAGAGATCCCGACAGTGACTATCCTGGTACGGACAAACAAAAACTCGTAAATCGTTGACTATGTCTGCACTGCGACTGTGACTGAGGTATCCGAAAATCGGAATGCCTGCATCTTGAAGCTTTTCGACTTCCTGAGCCATACGCGCTAAATAAGTATCGTGATATCCGCTCGGCATTTTCTCTACAGACCACGGGATGAGTGAGCCATCAACTAGTGCCACCACTGGCGCACCACGATAAACTGCGTTGAGAGAAAACTCAACCAATTTTTCAAGCTCCAACATTTGTCTTTCGAGAGACACATAGAGTTCATCTATGTGCATTCGGCGCCTGTCTACAAGCGGGTAAAGGTCTTCATTGCGATGGAAGAGACGAGGCTCCGTGTCGAGAATTGGGGGAGCTTTGACTCCATAACTGATAATCGCGGAACCAATATTAAGGAGAAAGCAGCTGTGAATCTCGTGATGGCTTGGCATGATTTGCGAACCATCCACTGCCACCACTGTGACCGGTTGATCTACAATTCTTACTTCAATATGTTTGTCAATTGGTTCAATCGGCATCGCTGTCGGCCACCACGTCCAGGGGGCATTGCGATCCAATTTTTCGACAAATTCTTCTTTGTGCGCTAGTGCTTCCTTATAGGCTTCTCTTGCGGCTATCAGTGCATCTTCCTGCGACAGCGTACTCTGAAGTCCATCAGAGCCCACTTGGTCAATCTGTTGTATCAACTTACGAAAATCGAGCAATCAAATGTTCTCCGGATTCGATCTTGATAGGAGTTGTTGCCGTTTGAGCTTTTCACTATGCCGTTTTAATGACGCTCGCGCCTTGGAGAGAATACTTTCATACCGAATGTTTTTGGCATATCCCGCCAAGATTTCTATTGTTTCTTCAAAACCTTTCTTTTCTTCAACATTGACCGCTGCCGCAATCATCGACGTCAACGTCTTAATTGAGACCGCCCTCGATTGCTTTATTTGTTCATCTTCTTCAACTTTAACTTTTTGGATAGCATTCAACAAATAATCCTCGATATTCTCGAGTCCGATGATCTGGTCTGATTCGTTAAGTAAAATTCGATAAGTACCTAGATTTGGCAAGGGAATTGGTGGTGTCAGGTTGTCCAAAAAGAGGAGCAACTCACACGCTTTGGATAGAAATTCGACTAATTGTTTTTCGGTAAATTTAGCGCTGCCTTCAATAACTGAATTGTGACCCGCAGATTTCATAGCAATATAGCCAGTTGTATTCGATATTGCATAGTCTGAAATTTCTGGTAAGAGTGCAATTTTCGACTGTTGAATCAACGAAAGCAGAGTTGTTATGCGACCGCTACTGTCATTGATATTTTCCACTGAGAATTTTTTGAGCAATACCTTTGCATTATCTTGCCAGCGATCGCCTGCCCATGAATGCGATGTTTTCGCACCGTCCATCCAAAATGAATCTTCAATTTCATAACGTTTCGCCCAAATATAAGCTGACGAGGTCAGTAAATTTGATTTAGCAAAAACTTGCAAAGGATCGGGCTGCAGGATTTGTAGAGATTCGTTGCTATCAAGAGATATTTCAATTGCCACAAAAATTTTAGAAAGTTGTTCAGCCGGCAGCTCCGGTCTGCTCTTTGTACTTGTTTCGGCTGTATTCAAAGATGTATTCATTGTGGTCGTTTTGAATATAAGGTTAGCTTGTTGTTCTCCCAAATTTATATTGTTGGAAGGTTCGCATAATTGCTTGCAGAGGCGTTTCATAACCACATTTGATTCTTTCGAACCGGTTTCGGGCAGGTAAATGACAAAATTACCGTTTCCCAAATATCCCACTATGTCGTCGTCTCTGAGGCGCTGGGCGATTTGCGTGCCAAGAATTGTCGCGAATTTTTCGGCGGCGTCAGTGCCTGAAACTGTGGATATCCGCGCATAGCCGACGTCTGAGACTTTCGCTAGAGAAAATTTTATTTTAGCTTCGGTAAGACTGCGCCTGATTTCGCTCAAAAGCTCTTGAGAAGGCGCTACAGTCCTTGGACGCAACAGCTTTTTAGGCGGCTTTGCTTCGCGCAAACGCCTATCAGGATTGGCAGGTAACG
>JACMKL010000682.1 GCA_014380105.1 Candidatus Melainabacteria bacterium | reverse complement strand
GGCAAACCTGCAACATTGAGCTCCACAACGACAAGATCCGTGTGGACACCAACGATACTTCTGATGGCGACAAGTACCGCTACCTGGAAGTGGTCCAGATCCGCACCAACAACGTCCCCAAAGAGGAGGAGCCAGGTAACGAAGAGTGCCTGTTTTGCCGCAAACCGAAGGATGAAGTCGCCGACCTTGCCACTCTCATCGAGCAAATGCTCGAGGGCAAGACTACGGAAGTACTTTTCGAGCCAGCCGAGCCCTTTTTTGAACTCAAAATCACCAAGGCGCACGTATTTGGTTACAAAGTCGAAGCCTGGCTTGATTCCGGAAACGCCATAACGGGCGTCTACCGCTGGGATGGCGTCGGCATTCGTATGCATACGACAAGAGAGAATTTGGCATCCTTTACGAAACAGCTCAGGCAGGACTTTGACTGTTAAAATCGATATTCGACGGCAGTTTGTAAATGCCGCAAATATGAGGATTTAAACATGTCAGTTCAAATGGAGATTCAGGTCAACCTTCCGGATGGTTCCAAACGCTCAATAGAGCAATCCGCAACCGCAGCAGATCTCGCCAAATCCATCGCTCAAGGGCTCTATAGAAAAGCCGTCGGAGCAGTCATCAATGGAGAAATTAGAGATCTCTTCACTCCCCTTGCTGACGGCGACACCGTTAAAATCCTCACCCCGGATAATCCAGAGTCCATAGAATTGCTCAGACACACGAGCGCTCATGTGATGGCGCAAGCAGTGCAAAACATCTTTCCGAAAGCAAAAATTGCGATCGGACCGACGATTCAAGACGGCTTTTATTACGATTTTGACATTCCAGAACACGCTTTGACGCCTGAAGACCTGGACAAAATCGAAGTTGAGATGAAGCGCATTGCAGATTCCAATCAGCGCTTGGTCCGCTTCAACATCCCTGATGTAGACGCGCAATTGAGCGAATTTAGAGAGCAGGGCGAAAAATACAAAGCCGAGCTTTTGGAAGAACATAGAGACCACGAGCCAACTCTCTATCACATGCAAGACAAAGACGGAAAAACGGTCTGGAACGACCTTTGCCGCGGTCCGCATTTGCCTTCGACCAATCATATTAAAGCCTTCAAATTGCTAAAATTTTCGGGCTCATACTGGCGCGGCGACGAGAAAAAAGACCACCTGCAGCGTATTTACGCCACTGCCTGGTGGACGAAGAAAGACCTCGACGATTATTTGCTTAAATTAGAAGAAGCAGAAAAGCGCGACCACCGAAAATTGTCCAAGCAACTCGACCTTTTCTCGGTGCACGACGAAGTAGGTCCGGGGCTCGTCTTCTGGCATCCAAATCTAGCTACAGTGCGCGCGGTCATCGAAGATTATTGGCGCGATGAACACAGAAAACGTGGATACGATTTTGTATTCACGCCGCACATTGCGTCAGAAGAACTCTACAAAATCAGCGGACACCTTGAGTCTTACGGCGAAAACATGTATTCCGCCATGGACATCGACGGCATGCCTTACCGTTGCAAACCGATGAATTGTCCAGGTCACATCATGATCTACAAAACGCGTTTGCGCAGTTACCGCGACTTGCCATTGCGCTTTGCAGAATTAGGCACCGTCTACCGCTACGAGCGCTCCGGCGTCTTGCACGGCATGCTGCGGGTGCGCGGATTTACGCAAGATGACTCGCACATTTTCTGCACACCAGAACAATTAGAAGGCGAAATCAATGGCATTCTCGACTTGATCGATGCCTTGATGAGTACTTTCGGATACACCTACAAAGCCTATCTGGCAACACGTCCGGAAAAATTCATCGGCGACATCGCCGAGTGGGATTTCGCCACCGAGGCGCTCAGAAACGCTGCGAAATCACGTGGACTCGAATGCGAAATTGACGAAGGTGGTGGCGCATTCTACGCACCGAAGATCGACATCAAACTCTATGATGCAATCGGACGTGAGTGGCAGGGACCGACTGTACAAGTCGATCTCAACTTGCCCAACCGCTTTGATGTCAACTTCATTGGTGACGACAATTCACGCCACAAAGTGATCATGATTCACCGCGCCGTATTGGGTTCGATGGAGCGCTTCGTAGGCGGTCTGATCGAACACTACGCAGGTGCCTTCCCGCTCTGGCTCGCTCCTCAACAAGCGATTGTTTTGCCAATCGCCGACCGTCACTACGAACATGGTGAAAAGGTTGTGAAAGAGCTTAAAGAGATGGGCATGCGCGTGAAAATGGACACTCGCTCCGAAACTGTTAATTACAGAATTCGTGAAGCCCAAGTGGAACAGGTCCCTTACATGCTCGTCGTTGGCGACAAGGAAGTGGCTGCCGATGGCGCTGCCGTGCGTCATAGACGCGAAGGCGACCTGGGCATCCTGAATTTGGCTGACATCAAGACTAAATTCAAGGAAGAAATAGATTCCAAGAAAGTCTAAAGTCTAAGGGATAAAATGCGTAAATTGAGAATTTCGGATCGGCGTTATTGCCGACCCGAAAGGTTATCGCTCGCTGGTGCGCTTCTCTAATAGTGGCATTGGCGCCGTGCGATGAACAAGGTTTCGCACGCGCCCGCCGAATAATCGGGGCTGTAGAAATAGTCTGCCTATACGTAGATTTCACATTGACCCAACCCTTAAGGCCAGGATAGTCTCTTAGCGTGGCGCAACAGGTGTGAGGAAAGAAAATGGT
>JACMKL010000681.1 GCA_014380105.1 Candidatus Melainabacteria bacterium | reverse complement strand
CTGCTCCGACGCCACCACCGAGTGCGGTGCCGAAGGCTGCGCCCATGCCTGTTGATCGTCCAACCTGTCCACGACCGGTCGCGCCAACGATGGCACCGAGGGCTGTGCCCAGTGCCGCTCCGCCAGCGGCTCCAACTCCGGTTGTGATTAGACCTTTGCCAACACGTCCAGCAGTCGTGCCACCAGTCAATCTCAGATGTGTATCATCGACTGATGCAGAAAGAGGAATTTTTCGTCCGTCCGGAGTTTCTACCTGGGTGAAGCGAATGTCAATTTTTCCATTGGCGCCGAATTTAAATCGTTTAGCCGAAACTACATTAGTGACTTGTCCGATCAGCTTACTTCCAGCAGGTATTACTTCTACTCCGTTGGCAAACAATGGCGATCCGAGCGTTGCTTCAACAGGTTCTCCCGGTTGGGTTGAGCCAGAATCCAAAGTGTTTTTCAAATTGGCTTGAATTTTTGTGCCCGCTTCAACTACCGAAATTCGCCCGGCCAAATATGGATTTCCGGCTGCTTGCTGAAATTGTCCTGGTTGTGGATATTGTTGCTGCATCGGCGGCGGATAGCCTTGTGGTGCCATTGCTGCACCGGCGTATTGATTGTTAGGCGGAATTTGCGTTTGCTGCATTTGAGGATAGCCCGGCTGTCCATTATTTTGCGGAGGCATTTGTGGGGGCGGCGCATAACCTTGCTCGCTGACCCGCCCTTGAAAGGATTGATTGCCTTGTTGTCCATACTGATTTTGCGGTGGTGGCGCATTCGGTGCGACATTAGTTGCGCCATACCCACTGCTTGGAGGCTGAACAGCGGTCTTTGTCGTATCTTCAATATCTTTGCGAGCTAGATATTGTTTTAGTTTTGAAATTAAAGCGGCGGCTCCAGCGCGTGTACCTATAGTGGTTGCATCGACTAGATTTGGTTTTTCATCATCGTCAAGTAAGCCGTTCTGAGCCGCTTGAGCTACGCCTTCACGCGCCCATTGTGGAACTTTGCTGCCATCTTGGTAGCGTGCGAGGATTTTTGCAATTTCGCTTTCACTCGGCGCCGCTGTTCCAAGTGCGCGCGAAACGATTGCAATCACTTCACCTTGTTGAATGAATTGATTTGGTCTGAATCCGTCAGCAAAGCCAGCAATGTAATTGTTTTGACGGATGATTTCTACATATTTATAAAATGGATCGGTTGTTTTGACGTCAGGAAAACTCGGCTTTTGTGAAACAGGCTGATTTTCAATCCCGAGCGCCCGCACCATCCACATTGACAGAACTGCGCGCGTGACTGGTTCTTTCGGCTTGAACTTGCCGTCTTTCTCGGCCGGAATCACGCCTTTGTCGGACAATTCGTTGATGTACTTTTCTGCCCAGTTGCCTGGAACGTCAACGAATCTGGCCGCCATGACAGGCAAGCAGGTATTCAGCGTGAAAAACGCCGCAACTACAGCAGGCTTCATTTTCGAAAGACGCATTACACTCCTCACTGTGAGCGCTCTGGTGCATCAACTAGTCTTTGACGATAACGGAAAGTTAGCGTTTAGCCGATTATCTGAGCAAGCGATTTGCCTTGCTCTTCGACCGAACGAATTAGACCTTCCAGGTTGATTTTCTGATTCTTTGCAGTCAAAACAACGAGGAAGTGGTTCGCAACTTCGTAAAAGTGCAAAATACCTTGATCGGTGAGCAATGTCATTTGCATGAGATTGCCTCGATTCATGCGTTGAATAGAGACATCGTTGTTTGAAAACAAAGTGGCAGAAAGTGCACCAATCATCGCTACATCAACTTCTTGCGGAAGTGATGTGGCAATTACCTGACCATCGCGAGAAATCAGCAAGCAACCCAGGATGCCATGCTTTCCGTTTAAAGTATTGAGTAGTGCCATCAATTGTGCGTTGTCGGCCATTTTCTCGATTCTCCTCGTGTTCTCGGACGCAAATAACGCTTCAGTCAGTCAGTTATTTATTTGGTTTCGTCTTTCTTGTCGTCTTTTTTATCGTCTTTCTTTTCAGCGGTCTTATCTTTGTCTTTGTTTTTGTCAGGTGCGCTGGCGGTTTTGACGAGTTGCTTTACGTCAATCCAAGGCTCATCCAGTGCTGCAGCGAAAACAGTGCCAGACACTTCGACAGTGTCGCCTTCCTTCAAGTTTTGAAGCAGGGTGTTTTTAGGGTCTTTGTCTTTCGGAATTGGCATTGCCAATTTGATTTCTGAAAACGGCACTTTGCTGTTTGGTCTTAGAACCAAAAATGAAAGATAGCTTTTTGCTGGGCGGAGAGCTGGCTTGTAGTCAAGTGCCAGGCTGGAGAATGCATGGAAATTTGCTGAGAATTTGATGTTTTTCTTCAAATATTCGTTCGGCTTATCAACTAGTTGTTGAGTAGTGACCGCAATGACATTTTCAAGTGGTGGCTCTGGGGTGGCAGGCGCTTCAGCTTTCTTGTCGTCTTTAGTCTTTGCATCAGCGCCAGGCTTGTCTTTAGAATCTTTGGAATCTTTTGAATCTTTTGAGTCCTTTGCGGGTGCAGCTTCTTTCTTCGTGCCGGCTTTTGGCGCAGCCATCGAAGGTGCTGTCGAAAATCCTGCGATAGTCAAGGAGAGGGAAATTGCCGTCGCGTATGCGACCAGGCTCGAAATTCCGCTAAATCCGGACTGTTTGGTGTTTTGCTTAATTACTGTCATAAGTTGGACTGATCCCCGCCTTGATTGGGCTTTAAAATTTTTTCGCCGGTTGTACAGCTCGTGAGCACGCGCCCGGTCCTGAGTTTTTCATATTACCAGAAGCTCATCCTCTAATGCGAACAGAAGTACGCAAGCGAATGTAAGATTGGTCTGACCCGACACCACTACGTTGTTGAGCATATGTGTCGAATTGTTTTGAGCATATCCTTAGGTATTTCTAGAAAGTGAAAAAAGAGAAAATCGAAGCTCTACCGTCAACTTCTTCAGAAGAAGGAGTTAAAACCGCTGAGCTTTCCCCAATGATGAAGCAATACTGGGAAATAAAGTCTCAGTATCCTGAATTCCTGGTCTTCTTCAGGGTCGGCGATTTCTATGAAATGTTCGATACTGACGCTCAAGTTGCTGCTAGAGAACTGGACATAACTTTAACGGGGCGAGCCGAGTCGCACTATCCAGGCGGACGTATGCCGATGGCGGGTGTTCCTGTGCGAGCAGTCGACGCGTACCTGTCGCGCTTAATTCAGAAAGGCTATTCGGTTTGTATCTGCGAACAAGTTGGCGTGCCGGGCGACGTCAAAGGACCGATGGAGCGCGTCGTGTCAAGAATACTGACACCAGGCACGGTGCTCGAATCGCATCTTCTACCTGTTCGTGAAAACAACTATTTGCTCTCTTGTGTGAGAACTGGTGATACATGGGGATTGGCTGCCGTAGACGCTTCGTGCGGAGAATTTTTCGTCACGCAAGTGCCTGAAAGCAATCTTGCTATTGAAATTGGCAGAATTCAACCCAAAGAAATTCTTGCCGCCAAGCGATCCGTGAAGGCTCAAGGTGACGTCGTTCCGCGCGAAATTATTGATTTGCCACAAGCGATTATCGACCAATATCATGTTACCGGACGTCCGGCTATGTTCTTTCAATTTGAGCCCGCCCAGCGGAGAATTTGTCAATTTTTCGAAGTGACCACATTGGAAGGATTTGGCTGCCATAAAATGCCTGCCGCTGTTTCGGCTGCTGGTGCGGCTCTTGAGTATCTTGAGAAAACTACCGGCGCTCAAATGCCGAAATTTAATGGCATTTCGACTTACGCCATTGATGGCTATTTGACGATGGACGAAAATACTCGCCGCAATTTGGAGTTGACTGCAACTTCTCGCGACAATAGTTTTCAGGGCAGTCTACTCTGGGTTATTGATCAAACTCAAACAGGCATGGGCAGCCGCATGATCCGCAAATGGTTGATGCGACCATTGTTTGATGTTCAAGAGATAAATAAGCGTCACGATGCCATTGAAGAATTAATTGCACAGCATCAAGTGCGTGAAACATTGAAGACCTGCCTGGCATCACTTTCAGATCTGGAGCGCTTATCTGTAAAACTTACTTCCGGCACAATTAATCCGAAAGAACTAGCTGCAATTGAAAACAGTCTGGCCCAACTACCTGCATTAGCCAAGGCTGTGACAGGATTGAAGAGCGAATCACTGCGCGCGCTGTCGAATTTGCCTCTCAGTCTGGACACTTTGAAGACAGAAATTTCGCGAGCTATTTGCGAAGATCCACCACGCGAATTGACTGAGGGTGGCATTTTTAAAGAAGGCTTCGACCCTGAGCTTGACGAAATTCGGCAGCTACTCGGTGGTGGCAAACAGTGGATCGAGGATCTGCAAAAGCAGGAGCAAGAGCGCACTGGCATTCGTAGTCTCAAGGTCAATTTTAATCGTACATTCGGTTATTATATCGAAGTAACCAATTCGCAGAAAAACCTCGTCCCTGCTGATTATATTCGCAAGCAAACGCTCGCAAATGCTGAGCGTTTCATTACCCCAGACTTAAAAGAGCATGAGGCTAAAATCCTCAACGCTGAAAAAGGACAGTCGGATGTTGAATATAAGTTGTACACGCAGTTAAGGCAAAAGCTTAGTGGTGCAGGACAAGACTTATTATCGGTAGCGAGCAATTTAGCTTCGCTTGATGCTCTTCTTTCACTAGCTAAAGTGGCTATTGAAGGGCGTTATGTGCGACCTGAAGTCGATGAAACTCTCACTCTTTCAATTGAAAAAGGTCGTCATCCTGTCCTCGAGCGCATTTTGCCGAAAGGTCGTTATGTTGCTAATGATGCAAATTTGAACGGCGATTGCGACGATCATCAGATGATCATTTTGACCGGACCAAACATGTCCGGGAAATCGAGCTTGCTTCGTCAAGCCGCACATATAGTGATTCTTGCCCAAATGGGTTCGTTCGTTCCTGCCGATCGTGCCACCGTAGGCATCGTGGATCGCATTTTTACACGCATCGGAGCTGCCGACGACTTGTCTCAAGGGCAGTCCACTTTCCTTGTCGAGATGAGTGAAACAACTCAATGCTGCCTGTCTGCGACCAGCCGTTCACTCATTCTTCTTGATGAAGTTGGACGCGGCACGAGCACATATGACGGTGTTTCTATCGCCTGGTCTGTTGCTGAGTATCTGGCTAAAGAAGTGAGAGCACGCACAATATTTGCCACTCACTATCACGAACTAAATGGACTGGCCAGTTATCTGCCTCAAATCTCTAATTATCAGGTGCTGGTGAAAGAAACAGACGGAAATGTCGAATTTATCCGGTCGGTTGTGCCTGGAGGAGCCAGCCGCAGCTTCGGTATCCAGGTTGCGAAGATGGCTGGTTTGCCGCAAGAGATTATTTCTCGAGCCCAATATTTGATGCAACAGATGGAAAGACGCAGTGGAGCGAGTAAAATTCTTGACGGACCGAAATTCCGAAACATACCAATAGATGAAGTGATGCAATTGTCACTCTTTGAGGCTGCCGCTGCCGGTAGTGGCGCACTTGCTGAGCGAGACTAGTAAATAGAGGAAAACATGTTTAAGGCATTCAATTTAGATAGTGTCAATCTTGGCACCAGTGACATCCGAAGCGCTCGTTCTATTGCTTTAGCACTGAGTGTTAGTTTTGCTTGCCAGTCCGCAATGCCTCTCCTGGCGATGGCTGAAGAATCCTCGAAGAAAGAAAGCGTGAAAAAGGAAAAGGCTCCCAAAGCTGAGAAGAAGGCGAAAGCTGAAAAGTCTTCCAATGTAGAGAAAGCCGCCAAGCCTCCGAAAGATAACAAAGACGCTAAAGATAACAAAGTCACAAAATTGGAATCAGGCTCGAGCGCCGATCAACCACTAAGTACAATTGGACTGCCGAGCGCAATTGGAAGTCTGATCAATCAAGGACGCTGGAAAGACGCCAGTATTGCCCTTGAGAAAAAGGTCTCAAAAGAGACAGACGTAAATCGCGATAATGCCTGGCTGGCATTTGCCTATCTTTATTTGGGCAAGAATGATGAACTGAAGAAACTTGCAGATGATTGCGAGAAGCAACAATCCACCAGCCCTTACACACTTTTGGTCAAAGCGTTTTATCTCACGCTCGAAGGAAAATTCGAAGTCGCCGAGAAATTATTGTTGACCTTACCGCCTCAATTTGGCAGAGACCCACTCGCTAATTTTGCCCTATCACTGGTGACTGCCAAACAAGGTAAGGCATCAGTAGCAGTCGCTTACTCTGAGAAGGCTGTTGAGCTCGATCCGCGTTTTGCCTGGGGATTTCGAACACTCGGATACCTTGAACAACGCTGGTTGGAAGACACGTCCAAGGCTGAGGAAGCTTATTCTCGCGCGCTTCTGATCGAGCCTACTATGACAGAAGCTCAAGATGCATTAGTCGACCTGAGACTTGCGCGTAATGATTTCGACGGCGCCATTGACGCTGCTAAAAGTGCGATTGCTGCCAACAATAAAATGGCTTCCAATCATTATCGCCTTGCCCAGATTTATACCGAACAATGGCGTCTGCGCGATGCCTCTGAAGTGTTGCAGAAAGCGATTGATATTGATGGCACAAACCCGCGCTATTTCAGAAGTCGCGCGTCTATCAAAAGCTTTCAGGGTAATTTGAATAGCGCAATTGCTGATCAGCAGAAGGCTGTCGAGCTAAGTAAAGACAAAGCCTTTGAGCTAATTGAATTGTCCAACATGAATGTTCTGGCTGGCAATAATAATCGCGCTGCCGAAAACCTCTCCGAGGCTCTTAAACTCGAGCCTGATAATGTCGCTGCCCACGATAAGCTTTATAGAATTCTTGCCTTGGAAAAGCGTTTTGACGATTTGATTCTCGAAGGGAAAAGATTGTGCGAACGCAAACCAAAAGATCATCGCGCTCGTATGGAATTGGCGCAAGCTTATTTGCTCAACAAGCAAGTAGATCTATCTATAGAGCAGTATAAAGAAGCTGCCGGTATGACAAATACCGACCCAGAACCATGGCGTCGACTCGGTTCTATTTACATTGGTAAGAGAGAATGGACGGCTGCGGCAAGAGCTTATACTCACGCGCTCAACGTCAATGCTTCTTCTGTTTCTGACTTAGTTGCGCTCGGATATTGCTACGCTCAAGACGACGATTATATGAAGGCGGAAGCTGCGTTTGTGACGGCACTTGCCTTGCAGCAGCTAAGTCCGGCAGGACAACAGACAATTGGTCCGTCACGAACTGACGTAATGCGCTCGCTTGCCGGATTGTTAGTTGATGAAGGCCGCTTTGCCGATGCGGTCGGGCAATATGATGCAATTAGCCTTTTGACCAGAAATACATCGCAGAACAATTTCGATCTTTATATGCTTGCTCGCGCAAAGGCCGTGCGCGACTTGACCAAATCGACCGGAGACAGCTTGATTCTCGCTTACGGTAGATTGTCTAAGGAAGACAAAGAAAAGGAAGCTGTAGCGACTGCAGAAGCTCTTGTGAAAGCAGGCAAAGTTGATTATGCACTCGGTCTTTTACCGGAAGATCCGACCACTCTCGATGTGTCTCTCCAGTCCCAAGCTTATCTGGTCAAGTCGCGAGCATCTCTTGCAAAAGGAGATCTGGACTCAGCTTTAGCGCTAGCCCGGAAAGCTACAGAAGTGAAAGACGACAATTACCAACAAAGGTCTGACGCCTGGATAGCCGTAGCGGAAGCTCAATTAAAGATAGGGAAGGACGGAAAAGGAATTCTTGAAACAGCCAATAAAGCAGTCGAGGCATATAGCAAATCTCCAGCTGCACACGTTTTGCTTGGACGTGTTTATTTAAAGGGCGGAGATTCGAAAGAGGCTGTAGTTCGCGCTAAGAAGGCATTGGAATATAATCCGTATTATGCGGCTGCCTATGTCCTGATGGGTGACGCGCAATTGGCTGACGGGACATACAAGGAAGCATCCAGCAGTCTGAGGAAGGCTGTAGATCTCTATCCTGGTTGGATGGAGGCACATCGTTCGTACTTAGAATCGCTGCGTAAGCAGTCGGCGGTTGAAGAAATAAAGCGCGAAGAAGCGCTGATTGCAGAGCTTGAACAAAAAAACAATTAGTTCCATCTTTTGCATCTCGTTCGCGGAACTTAACTTTGCTTAAGGCGTCTATTTAGCCAGTAGGCGGGTTCCGCAACGAGGTTAAGCACAATGAACTTACTTGAGCCATTTGTATTTTTTGTATCAGTTCTTCTGTGTTTCGTTGCTGCGGCAGTCGGAAGTCACTACACCGAGCAATCAGTTGACACCTGGTATCCATCACTTTCAAAACCTGCATTCACACCGCCATCATGGGTGTTTCCAGTGGTCTGGTCTGTGCTGTATTACCTAATGGGAATCTCGCTTGCCACTATTTTGACGCAAGGCACCAAAGAGCAAATAGCATTGCCGGCGACTCTTTTTGCGCTGCAACTGATTTTGAATATGGGTTGGTCAATTGTTTTCTTTGGGCAACGAAATCCCACTCGTGGGCTAGTTACAATTGTTTTGCTCTGGATTGCAGTTGCATCCACAGCGCTCACCTTTGCTGCAATTTCCTTCGAAGCTGGACTAATGCTCCTGCCTTATCTCTTGTGGGTGTCGTTTGCACTCGTCTTGAACTACCGCATCGTCTGCGATAATTCACCTGCAAAAACTAAATTGCACGCTCCAATATTTCCAGCAAAGAAAACGCCAATCGCGCACTAATTATTCCGACTTGCTCTTAATTTGTTTGAATGCTTCAAGAGCGCGGTTGCGAGCAAAACTGTGATCAACAATGGGTTTTGGATAGGTCTTACCGAGTTCGACACCGGCAGCTTTAAGAAGAAGCTCCGGTGCTTCCCATGGTTTATGTATCCATTTATCTTCGAGTTTTGCTATTTCGGGCACCCACTTTCTGATGTATTTGCCTTTTGGATCAAATTTCTCGCTTTGCAAAATTGGATTAAAGACTCTGAAATATGGCGCAGCATCAGCACCACAGCCGGCAGACCACTGCCAGCCTAATGTATTACTGGCGAGGTCCGCATCTACTAAAGTGTCCCAAAACCACTTTGCGCCTTCCTGCCAGGGTAAGATCAAATCTTTAACTAGAAATGACGCAACCACCATGCGAATGCGATTGTGCATCCAACCGGTGTGCCACAGCTCTCTCATGCCGGCGTCTACGAGCGGATATCCGGTCATCCCTTTCTGCCAGGCTTCTAATAATGCCTTGTCGTCGCGCCACGGGAATTTTTCAAATTCCGGACGCAAGGGTTTTTCTGCGGTATGCGGAAAATGGTAAATCAAATGATAAGCAAATTCTCGCCAAACTATTTCTTTGAGATAGGTATTTTTGCCATCACGTCCGGCGGAAGTTTTGTCTTTTGCTTTTACGGCGTACCAAACTTGTCGCGGACTGATTTCGCCGAAATGCAGATAAGGAGAGATTTTTGAAGTGCCAACTACAGACGGAATATTTCTATCACCGATGTAATCGTCAACGACACCATCGATGAAATTGTCTAGATTTTCTTTGGCACCACGTTCGCCTGGCGTCCATTCTTCTGTCATGCCGAGATACCATTTTATTTTTGGCATCAATTTGAGATCAGAAACAGCGAGACTTTCGATTTTTTCTTTTGGTTTAGGTAATTTGTCCAGCCTGTCTAAAGGCGTGGGCGGCGTGATTAGAGCTGTAGCATTTTTGTAGAAAGCGGTAAAGACTTTGTATGGTTCATTTTTGCCATTCATAATTTGCCATGGCTCGAACAATAAACTGCCGTTAAAACTTTGGACATCAATGCCGTCGTCTTTGAGCGAGCTTTTGATATTTTTGTCTCTCTCAATTGTGCTTGGCTCGTAGCGGCGATTCCAAAAAACCGCTCCAGCACCGGTTTCCTTAATTACTTTACGCAAAGCTTTTAAGCTGTCACCCTCTCTCAAAATTAAGGGCGAGCCGAGTTTTTTTAACGTTTCACTTAAATTTTCAAGCGAGTGGTGAAGCCACCATTTCGTAGCACCGCCAGACTCCCAGTTGCCCTCTTCGGCGGGCGACCAGATAAAGAGTGGTATCACTGGACCACCTCTTTCGACTGCGTTGACTAAGGCTGGATTGTCCTCAACTCTCAGATCTTGGCGAAACCAGACAACAACTGGCGATGCACTGGGCGGCAAAGCATACCATCCTTATTTTCTGTGAGAGGCATTTATCCCTCTAGCGCAATTTTTCATGTGCTCCGCTTCAGCTTCGCGGAACGTTTTGGCAAGAAGGTCGGCATAGCCCTCTAAAACAATCGCCACTTCGGGATGTTGAGGTCCTAGCTTCTTCATGCGAATATCCATAGCTCTCTGATAGAGTGGCTCTGCATCTTCGTACATTTGCTGACGCTTTAATATGTCAGCAAGTGGGAAAAGACATGACGCCACCATTGGGTCGTCATTACCAATTGCGCGCTCGCGCATCTCTACTAATTTTCTGAATAGCGGCTCTGCTTCTTTCAGCTTATTTTGTTGAAAATAGCAGAAGGCCAGACTGTACATCGCTGGATCTATACCATTGTCAAATTCGCCCAGCAAGCGCCGTTTCATCTCTAAAAGTCTTCGGGCGTGCTGTTCTGCAACCGCAAAGCGTGAGAAGGCTATATAAAAACCGACTAAATCGGCTAAATGAATTGAAATTTCAAAATGGTCGCTGCCAAAAACTTTCTCTGAAATTGAGAGTGCGTCTTTGTAATGCGTCTCGGCTTGCGCGAATTTTCCGTCAGCCTGATAGACGCGAGCAAGGTCGGTCAAACTGGCCGCAACTTCCGGATGCTGCTTGCCGAGCGCTCTTTCTTTCATGGAGAGAATGCGCTTGTATTGTTTTTCAGCTTCGCTATTTTTACGCTCGCTCAGATACATGTCGCCGAGATGCTTCATCAATGCAACAACTTCGGGGTGGGTTGGTCCGAGGGTAATTTGCTTCGCTGCTAATTTTTTCTCGATGAATGGCGTCGCTTCATGCGACCGTCCTTGCAAACGCAAAATCTCCAATAAGTAAGTTGTAATTGCCTCTACTTCTGCAGACTCTTGACCGAGAGCATTTTCAATAACAGGCAGAGCGCGCTCTAAGCATTGGCGCGCTTGATCTAGTTTGTTCAACTCTTTCAATGCAAAGCCAAGTTGATGCAATGATGAAGCTGTCTCTGGATCGTCCAGACCAAGAGCCTTTTCGCGAATTCGAAATGCTTTTGTGAAAATTGATTCGGCGTCGGTGTATTTATTTTGAGCCATGTAGAGTAGCCCGAGATTATTCAGGCTGGTCGCTACTTCCGGATGTTCCGGCCCAAGTGCTTTTGCATACATGGCAGTAACTTTTCGGCAGATTGGCTCAGCTTTTGAATGTTCGCCCATGAAAAAGTAAAGGGCTGACAAATTATTGAGGCTTGAGACAATGTCCTCGTGTCCTGGAATAAGATTGTCTTCTCTCAGTTTGAGGGCGCGAACGTAGAGTGGTTCAGCGTCAGCAAATCTAGATTGCTCGAAAAAAACTTCTGCCAGGTTGTCGAGAAGAATTGCGAGCGTCAGAGGGTCGGAGGCTGACTCTGCTTCAAGCAAAGCCGCTCTCATCATCTTTTCCGCTTCGACAAAGTCGCCTGCCTGGAAAGCAGCAGCGCCCTTCTCAGCGTTTTTTGTCCAGCTATCACTCATCGCCGCAAATCGCCAATAGTCTCCGATGTCAGCAGAAGCTTTCTGCGACTCAATAACAATTATGCACGTTGAAATGAGTTCTGCCATTGCTTACAGTCGAATTTTGAAAATTGGTCGCGGAAAAGTCAGGCGGGTTACACTGAATAAGCTTTCAAAACTTCGTTTTTGAGATATTAGATTCCAGGGTGGAAACTCTTGAGAAAATTTGTCTATCGCTCCGAAATCGATTGCCCGGTTGAAACTCTCTTCGACTGGCATATGCGCAATCGCGCTTTCGAGCGCTTGACGCCGCCCTGGCTCGAAGTTGCCGTAAAAGGCAGCGGTAATAAGCTTGAGGAAGGTTTTGAAGTGCAATTGACCGTGCGCAAGTTTGGCGTGCCAATGGAGCTTGCATTCAAAATCACTGAATTTGCCACAAACCAGATTTTTGTTGATGAGCAGACTAAAGGTCCGTTCATGTTCTGGAAACACCAACACATTTTTGAGAAACACGGCGATTCAAGTTGTGCCATGCACGACGACATTCGCTTTGGATTGCCTCTGCATGTTGCGTCTGAGCCACTGATGCAGGGTTTTATGGACAGCGATTTTCAGCGCATGTTTCGCTACCGTCACGACATTTTGAAGGGCGACCTTGCTGCTTACATGCGAAATTCTGATAAGCCTCGCAAGAAAGTTTTGATCACAGGCTCACACGGGATGCTTGGCAGCGCTCTGGTCAATTATTTGAGCACACAGGGTCATCAAGTCAGTCGCCTCGTTCGAAGCAATGAAGACGTGAAAGGTACATCGGAAATTGTTTGGGACGCATCCAGGGTTGATCCGCCGGATACTCTTGTAAAACGGCTAAATGTTGAGAGATTTGATGCAGTAATTCATTTGGCTGGCGCAAATATTGCCGAAAAAGCCTGGACGCATGACCGCAAAGCGTTAATTAAAAACAGTCGCGTTGAGTCAACAAAGAGACTAGCAAAGCTTTTAGCCTATCTAAACGAACCGCCTCAAGTTGTTCTTTCCGCATCAGGAGCCAATTTCTACGAATCTGATCTGGCTGCTGAATCTACAGAAGGCTCGCCTGCCGGGCGTGGCTTCTTGTCAGAAGTGTGTAAAGCCTGGGAAAGTGCGCTTCAACCGGCTCGCGACGCCCAAATCCGTTGCGTCAATCTTCGCATGGGCGTAATCCTGAGCCCAGATGGCGGCGCTTTACAGAAAATGTTGACGCCGTTTTCTCTTGGCCTGGGCGGACAAATTGGCTCAGGCAGCCAGTCTATGAGTTGGGTTTCGCTTGATGACGCTGTGCAGGCTATCGAGCATTGCATGCTCACTGAAAAAATAGACGGTCCGGTCAACGTTACCTCGCCAAATTACGTGACCAATAAGCAATTCACGCAGGCAATGGAGCAAGTGATTGGTATGCCTGAAAACTTCAAGGTCCCATCAGCCCTTGTAAATGTGATGTTTGGGCAGATGGGCAAAGAGTGTCTCTTGGAAGGCGTCAAAGCCGTGCCAGAAAAATTAATTGCATCAGGTTATATATTTCGCCATCAGAAAATCGAAGACTGT
>JACMKL010000085.1 GCA_014380105.1 Candidatus Melainabacteria bacterium | reverse complement strand
GCTGCCACAGCCATTATTCGGCAGGGCGCCAACGATTTTATTCTAAAAGGTAGATTAGCCGGGCTATCTAATTCGGTTGAAACAGCACTGACCGCCTACGAAGACCAACTAGAGCGAGAGCAAGACAACGCCCTCGCCTACAGTCGACTGCGCACCATGCAACGACCGGCAACTTTGACTCGCGAAAAGCCAATAGTGGGCGAGCACATTCGTGTTCTAGCACTGGAAGACGAGCATATTGACTTGATTGCTCTTGAGCGAGAGCTGGATAAAATCGATGTTTCACTAACCTTGTTAGCGGTTTCCAATCGCAATGATTTTTTGCGTGCATTGATGGACTTCGAGCCGCAAATTATAGTTTCTGACTTTGCGCTACCGGGCTTTGATGGCATCTCCGCTTTGGGACTGAGAAATGAAATTTGTCCGGAAGTGCCCTTTATTCTGACGTCCGGAATACTCGACGAAGAAATTGGTATGGAAGCGCTCAAACACGGCGTCACCGATTATGTTCAGAAAGGTCCCTTGAGCCGTATTCACTTTGCTGTCGAGCGCGCCCTCTCAGAAGCCGGCGCTCGCGCAGACCGAGCGATGGCAGAGAGTAATTTGAAGCGTTCGGAATTGATGTTCCGTCAATTGGCAGAAAATTTGGGTGCCGCAATCTGGATTGCTTCTCATGATTTGAGCAAATTGTTTTATGTAAATCGAGCCTACGAGCGCATCTGGGGACAATCAGCCGACACTCTCTATCGAAAGCCGCTTGCATTTTTGGACCCTATTCATCCTGATGACAAAGAAAAGGTGCGGCATGTACTGTCGAATTCACGCGCTGACAACATAGACGAACACGTTCGCATATTGCGCCCTGATGGTGACGTCACCTGGGTTTGGATTCGGACATTTCCAATTTCGTCTTCCGGTCATCAAATCAACAGAACATGCGGGCTGGCACAAGACATAACCGAGTGGAAACGCGCACAGTTAGAAGCAAAGGCACTGCAAGAAAAAGAAAAAGAGTTACTTAGTCGCCTTGAATTGCAAATGGAAAGAATGCCTATTGCATGTGCTCTCTTTGATCCGGAATTCAAAGTCGTCTACTGGAATCCAGCTGCTGAGCGGATGTTTGGCTATACATTTGAAGAATTGAAAGGAAAACAACCCACTGACATAATGGTGCATCCAGACAGTAGAAACTATGTTCGTGACGAAATTTTTGAACGCCTAAAATTAGGTGATATGCAGGCAGATGCTGTCAATCTAAACATCACCAAGGATGGACGCACACTTCGTTGCCAGTGGAATAACACTCCTTTGCACACACCGGACGGAAAGTTTTCTGGCATTCTTTCGATGGCTCAAGACATCACAGAACGCACACTGGCAGAAGAAAAACTGAAAGCATCAGAAGCAAATTATCGCGAAATTTTTGACACCGTTGCCTATTGTATTTTCGTACATGACATAGACACAGGCGAAATTGTTGACGTCAATCAAACCACTGTCGACCTTTATAAATACACTCGCGAAGAATTGTGCAAGATGGATATCGGCTCAATCAGTCTCGATTTGCCTCCTTATACAAGCAAAGAAGCAGCTGAATATATTCGCAAAGCAAAGGAAGAAGGTCCGCAACTTTTCGAATGGCAGTCGCGAGCAGATGGAAAAGTAATTTGGGTCGAAGTGAATCTTTCGCGTGTTTTTCTAGTCGGCAAAGAGCGAATATTGGCGATTGTGCGAAACATCGACAAGCGCAAGCGCGAAGAAATTGCCACTGCTGAAAGCGAGTCTATAAAAGCGCAAATCATTGAAAGTGCACAGAATGCCGTCTTTGCTGTCGACAATTCCTGGCACGTTAAAGAATGGAATAGGAAGTGCGAAGAATTATTTGGTGTTTCTTTCAAAGATGCTATTGGAAACAATTTCCGCGACTTGATTATTGCTGAATCAAAGCGTCAAGAATTCGATAAGTTGCTTGCGAATTTGCTGAAAAATCAGGATCAGGATTTTCATCAGAAACTTTCGAGCATGATCAGAAAAAACAGATTGCATCAAGACCTTGATCTTGAGATGCATGTTTTCACCGCTGAAGCAGGCGCGACAAATTTGTTCTGCGTGATAGTCACAAATACGATTCAGCTATTGAAAACCCGGCGCGAGCATTAAGAAGGCATTAATTCCGGCACTCAAAATTCGAAAAATGCCACCACTTGACTTTCTGGTAGCGCAGCCGTGAAAGGCGTCATTTCCACCTTTACATTCGAATTTGTTTGCAAATATAAGTATATGAAGATGCTGCGAAGCCGCCTGGGCGGCTCAACGGCGCCGGTAAAGTTGGTAACGAAAGCTTCGTATCAAAGCTGACCTCCAGCGATCTGGTAGCCTTGCGTCGTTATTTCTTTCACCCTCCGCGAATTCTTACCTAACTCAAAGCCCCTATGCTCTCTTCTGGTTTTATCTTTTACCTGACCGGTAAATGATCAAAACCAGGTAAAGTTAGGCTGGAATTTATCCTTCACTCAATGCACCAGAATCACTGGAGCGAAAAACGATGGAATTCAACAAAATGCAGATCACGCCACCAAAGCAAGAGCAATCGAAAGTCACCCACGCCAGACTCGAAGCCTGGGTTGCCGAATGTACCGCACTACTGAAACCGAATTGGGTTCACTGGTGTGATGGTTCGAAAGAAGAATACGACTCGCTCCTGTCTGAGATGGTGGACGCAGGCACTCTGATCAAGCTCAATCCCGAACTGCGCCCAGGCAGTTATCTCGCCCGCTCGGACGTCTCTGATGTTGCCCGTGTCGAAGAGCGCACCTTCATCTGCTCGGTCAACAAAAAAGACGCCGGTCCGACCAACAACTGGATGGAACCTGCCAAGGCAAAAGAGACTCTCAGTGCTCTTTTCGACGGCGCCATGGTTGGTCGCACCATGTACATCATTCCTTTCAGCATGGGTCCAATCGGCTCTGAAATCGCCCACATCGGCGTGCAGATCACCGACTCCCCCTATGTTGCAGCCAGCATGCGCACCATGACTCGGATGGGCAAAGAAGCTCTCGCCGTGATTGGCACCGACGGTGAATTTATTCCCTGTCTGCACTCAGTCGGCATGCCGATCGAGCCCGGGCAGAAGGATGTTTCGTGGCCATGCAACAAGGACACCAAGTACATCTGCCACTTCCCGGCCACGCGCGAAATATGGTCGTATGGTTCCGGATATGGTGGCAACGCATTGCTCGGCAAGAAGTGCTTCGCGCTGCGCATCGCCTCCAGCATGGCTCGTGAAGAAGGCTGGCTCGCAGAGCACATGCTGATTCTCGGTCTGGAAAATCCGGAAGGTAAGAAGAAGTACGTGGCAGCGGCATTCCCCTCTGCTTGCGGCAAGACCAATCTCGCCATGCTCGTTCCACCAGCGGCGCTCAAAGATTGGAAAGTGACCACCGTCGGCGACGACATTGCCTGGATCAAACCCGGTGAAGACGGTCGCTTTTACGCAATCAATCCGGAGAAGGGTTATTTCGGCGTCGCACCTGGCACGTCGGACAAAACCAATCCGAATGCGATGGCGAGCCTGAAGGAAAACTGCATCTTCACAAACGTCGCCCTGACCAAAGAAGGCGATGTCTGGTGGGAAGGCATGACCAAAGTGCCGCCTTCCGAATTGACAGACTGGCAGGGACAGGCATGGACACCGGATTGCGGTCGTCCGGCAGCTCACCCGAATGCACGCTTTACGACTGCCGCCACCAACTGTCCGTCGCTCGACGAAAACTGGGACAATCCGCACGGTGTACCGATTTCCGCGTTCATCTTCGGTGGCAGACGGGCGACCACTGTGCCATTGATTCTGGAGTCCTTCAACTGGGATTTCGGCGTCTACATGGCTGCCACACTCGGTTCCGAGACAACAGCGGCAGCTGCCGGCAAGGTCGGACAAGTGCGCCGAGATCCGATGGCGATGCTGCCTTTCTGTGGCTACAACATCGGCGACTACTTCGATCACTGGCTATCCATGGGACGCGCCGTCAAAACTGTGCCGCCGATTTTCTGCGTCAACTGGTTCCGTGTTGACGACGAAGGCAAGTTCATGTGGCCCGG
>JACMKL010000680.1 GCA_014380105.1 Candidatus Melainabacteria bacterium | reverse complement strand
GGGATTGACTACGAAGCTAGCTTTCATAGTGAGTTTCCTCCAGATTAACTGACTAGCGATTCAAATTCATCGATGAGCGCACGCACATCTGAGAATCCTTATCGCGACTTTGAGTTTACGATTGTCTTTTTGTGCTCAGTGCCGAATAGCAAAAACTACTCAGAGAGAAAACGGTGTGCGCACATCCGAGAACTCATACCGAACACATCAAGCTTTGCAATAGCTCGTCTTCCCTTCCATGCCACCACCAATGATGCGAAAACCAGAGTCCGTCCAAACCATTGAAGTGGCAGGAAGAAAACTGAAATCATCGGGTAAGGCTGAGACTCTTGGAGGTTTTTTGGGCTCTGGAAGAAGAAGAAAACAATATGCGTTGTTTAACCTACGAAAAGCTCCTGATAACTTGCAAGGTATATAACTAATGGTGAACTCCTATGGCCAAATTGCATGAGCTAGCTTTTTAGTGAAAAAGCTGCCGAAAGGCTTACTGCGACACAACCTCAGCGAATAGAAAGAAATTGAAAATATGAGACAAATCAGAGAAACACTCCATAACTAGCGCGAGTGTCGCAAATAAGCCACACCCGTATTGAAGTGCGCCTTGATGTCAGCAACTAGCGATTGCGGTGTTCAAATAGTTTTGCGATTTGGTTAGTTTTCAAGCTCTTTGAGACTTCTCAAATCTCTAAAGATTAAGGCCAGTTAGCTTTTCCTCAACAACTTGATGATGGCTGGAAACAACTGATAGTTAGAGATTCTCTCTTCTTTTTCTTTCAGCTCTCTCTAAACCACACTCACTTTCCCTTCCCGACTCGTATTAACCATTTCTCCGACCCGCATTCGTGCAGGTCGACTGACATCAACTGAGGAAATAGATGATGCCACCTAACAGCAAATTGGCTCAGGTTCCGACTTTGGAATTATTGAGCCGACTGGTGCACCCCAGTGTATTTACTCTGATTGGTCTTTCTCTGAAAGACACTGTTCCCACTTCTGTAGACTCTGACGGCGTGCGCTCAGACACTTATCGTACCGAGAAGGGACATATACTTCTTCGCAATGATGATGTTCGCATTCTTGTCGAGGGTTGGCTTGGCGACAAACCGATTCTGCGCTGTGCGCTCAGAGACAGACAGTTGGACGCAACCAGCCAATCTTCGCCCCTGACTTTCTTCCCGAACACAGACCCTGCCTGCAATCGCCTCCCGGGAACGGATTTTCTGGCAGCAGAATTGTCGATTTATTCCTGGGATCCGGCTACTTACCTCGACGGTTTGGATGTCGAAGGCTCAGTCGGTCACTTTATATCCGACCCGGACTTCTATGCCTGGCGCGACTACGACCGTGACACTTATTTGAGTCTCTGGTCACAGGCATTTTTTCTCGGCCGGGCTCCCTGGCAAATGGCTCGCCCAATGTCGGTTGTGCCGCTTTTCTTTGTCAGGCAGTCGATTAAGCTGCTCAAAGAAATCGGCTACCACCGCGTGGACGCAGTGCCAAGCTGGTACAACGTTGCCCGCTTCTTCAAGGCACTCAATTTCGAGTTTACCTATGGAGAGCACGAACTTGCCTTTGAAGGCATTCGCGAAGGTCTGACCGCCTTCATCGCGCGCAAATCTAACGACGGCAAGGATGGCAAAAAGGTCCGCCCACTCAGTCGTTCGCAAGAAGCCTGGTTGGTTGCCCTTCAAAATATTCCGGTTGAGCACATTCCGGATGAGCTGAGACTGCCTGCCCGCTGGCCTGTCACTCACACCAACCAGTATTGGGTGCGCATGCATCTGACACTCAACGAATACACAGCGCCCCAGTCGAAAGTAGCCGAGCGCATGCTGAAGAAGATTGCCGCCATGCGCGACCCTTCACATTGCCACGACCGCATCATGGTGCCGAATTCAGGCTATTGCCCATGCACGGACCAACTCGGTGCATCGAGTCCGGCAGCCACAAGCCCTGCGGCAACAGGCGATCACGAGGTCAGAGAGTAAAGGCGTAACCACTGGTGGTGCGGCGCGTAACAAATGTAAAGCGCCGCTACGCTAGACGCACCAACTCATGGCGAGATTAACTGACACACAGGGAAGGGCTCGTTCGCGCTAACTTTCGGTTAGTCCGAATTCCCTACCCGAATCTCGGAGTGCCGCTACTGACCACTTGTTTCCGCCCTCAGCCCAAACACATACAAAGTCCACAGACGAGGCGTCTTAAGGTTTTCATTATGCTCCGATAAGCGCAATTTGATGGAGCAAATTAGATCTCACGCGCGCCTGTTGGTAGTTTGTGGTACTCATTTTTCCCTTTTTCTTGATAGAGCTGTTTACCGACCTCCACCTGATACACCAATCAAATCAGCCAAACCTCACGAGCCATAAGCTTGTGATTTCTGCCTGATTGTGGATTTTGAGTGAAACAGTGCTATTCGGGAGATTTGAGCAACACATCGACAGCAAGCCTTCTGGTTCTGCTGCATCTTTCCGCCCCCGCCTCCGCAAAGAACACTCCAACAGCGGATAAGCGCGAGACGGACACTGGCGAGCAGATTTTCAATGGAGACGAAGTATCTCGCCAGAGTCTCAGCTCACTGCCGCCCGGAATTCGAATGTCGAATCCGATCTAGCGGCTTTAGGCGCTTCAACCCCGCCTCTGACAAGGCAAACACAATTGAGAACCAGTGGTCTAAACACCAACAGGTTCTCGGAGGAAGAAACGCATATGATCACAGTCCGTGTATGTGACAAAAACGGTCGCAAACAGTTCGAACGTTTCGTCGAGTCCGGCAGTACTACTACGTTTGTCCACGTACCTTCCGGTACGCAAGCGCAGTTGCTCGCATTCTCACCGAAGCCTGGCTTCCATGCCTGCATCGAAATCGATGGTGCCGAAGTTGTCTGCGTCCCCCTCGATGAGGCTCTAACCGACATCGAGATTCCAAAGCCACCCAAGCCGACTCGTTCTGAACTCATCATTCGGGGCATTTTCGGCGGTTCTCGTGCGCCAGTGAAAGTGACCAGCGAATTGACGGTGCTCGTGCGCCGCGATTCGGCTGAGGGTCAAGTGGTTGGGACTTACAAGTTTCACCTGCTCGAATCACTCGCTTTTGCAGCCACTCTGGAACGCAAGATTCAGGAATCTGCCGACCGCAGCGTGACACCACCAGTGGTTTACACCACCGACCATCACCTGCCCGGCGGCCGCGTACCTTGCTGGAATTGTGGCGCTCCGCTGACCGCGGAATGCTGCACCGGATGTGGAAGCTGCCCGGATGGGACGCAAGTCTAAGCCCGGCGCCTTCAACACTCAGGTCGCAATAACGTAACTTCATGCCCCAGGACTCGACGCGACGGCTCAGTCGTCGTCGAGTCCTTAATGGCGTGGCGAATGCCCTCGTATTTCAGGGCATTCGTTTTTTAGAGCCACTTCTACTCATTCGTATAGTTGTCTTTGTCGATTTTCAACGACTTCTGGGACAATCCCACGACTGACGGGACGTTTGCTCTGTGCCACAGCATTTCATTTCGAAACGCTAAGAGCGCTAGCACTCAGAGCAGGTGCGGAGTTAATTGCGCAAGTTTCGCTCTGCTGTAACCTTCCAAGGGTATCGAAAGTGCGTAAATTCGGCGCAATTTCAATTGCCATGCCGAACTGTAGTTTGCCAGTCTAATAGCCAACGTGCTTTCCAAAAAATTACAGAACAAAGGGGAATTTTCTCTTCACTGGATAAATTGTTAGTGAAACAGTAAGCGTAATGGCTGGCAGGGATCTGTATCCATCGGCGCTCACCGTGTTCCTATATCGACTTAAAGACTCGGCAATTATTGCCGGCTCTTCTCCTTCAACCTAAAGACAAGATGGAAACAAGAGATGTCCGATTCCCGGCATGATGACAATTGCGAAGACTCACTCCAGACACGCGACTCAGTGGTGCTCGCTCAGCAGGCTCGCTCATGCTTGAAGCAATCCGCTGACTGGTGCAACACAGGACGCTCAGATGCAGCGAAGATCCTTTCCGTCGCCGCCAAAAAACTTATGGTGTTGAGTGGCTGCGAAAGAAAAGGATTTTGGAAGGATTATTTCGCGCTCAGGGCGCATTTTGCCCAAGAGCGAGGACAACACAAAGCTGCACTCCGGCATGCGCGAAAGGCATACTCGCTTTCCAGGGATCTGTACAACGATTACAGACTAGGCATTGCTGAATGCAATCTGGGCGAAAGCCTGGCCATGGTCGGACGCAAATCCGATGGGGTGCGACTTCTCGAACAAGGGTTGGCGCGCGTCAAGGCACAAGATTTCGGCAAAAATGAGGAAAAGGTGGCTTGGCAAAAGGCTACCATCCAGAAACTGTCCGCAACGATTGCAACCTTCATCTGAAGTTGACTTATTAAGGCGAGAATAAACTGAGGGAAGCACCATATTTTGGTGCTTCCCTCTCCGCGTGGCTTGCACTTACAACTATCGAAGAGAGCGCAATAAAATTTTTTCGGGTGGAGCAACTATATTCTATAACTACTAGATCCATGGTCAGGAATTGCGCTGTCACACGCAGAAAGAACTTATCAAGTCGAGTTTCAAGAAAGTTTTGGAGGCTGAAGCATGCCTTCATATTCGCTATTAGCTAGACAGCAATGCTCTAAAGAGACGGTCCAAGCGCAACGAGGCTTGTTTCGAAGCTTCAAGGACTTCCTCATGACCGCCCATTGGCTCGTCTTCACGCCAAACATTGGTGACTACCGAAACAGCTGCAGCCTCAGTGCCCGTGCCCTTCACCGTGAGTAGCTCAGGAACTGTCGACATTCCGACCGCATCGCCTTTCAGCCGTCTCAACATTTCAATTTCAGCCATCGTTTCGTAATTGGGTCCAGTCAATGCGCAATAAGTGCCCTTCTGAAGCGAACGAAAATCTTTGTCTTCGCCAGCCAACTTTTGGCCTGTCAAAAGAATTTTTTCCACCAGCTTGTTGTTGCAATCTTGAACACCTTTTTCGAGGGCAGGAATTAGTCCGGTCTTTTGCAATTCGGGACTGAGATGATCGCGATAGCCCGTCAAAACCATCAGGTCGCCGACGTGAAAAGTCTTATTGAGACCGCCAGCAGCGTTCGTGAGCAGTAATTGTGGAATACCCCATTCGGCAATTAATTGGGCAGGCAAGGTGACTGTCGACCAATCATGACCTTCATACAAGTGAAAACGACCACGAAAAACTGCCACCAATTTAGAAGTGGAAGAATCGCCTAAACGTCCGATAGTAAGCGATCCGGAATGACCTTGGACGCTTGGAGCAACGCCGAAAACATCCAGGAATGAATAATTGACACTATCAGTCAAGCCTTCCAAAACTGCGACTCCGGAG
>JACMKL010000679.1 GCA_014380105.1 Candidatus Melainabacteria bacterium | reverse complement strand
CTGCCAAGGAAGGGCGCGCCAAGCGGATGTCCGAGAAGGACATGCGCAACACCGCTTACCACGAAGTCGGTCACGCCTGGATTTCCCAGGTCATGCACGACCTCAACAAGGGCGGCGATCCGGTCAGCAAGATCACGATCGTTCCGCGTGCACGTGCGCTCGGCTACACGCAGTCGCTTCCTAAGGGCGACCGCTATAACTACACGCGCGATGAGCTTCTCGCGCGGATCATGATGGCGATGGGTGGTCGCGTTGCTCAGGAGATCTTCCTGAACACGGTCGACACCGGCGCGCAGAATGACTTCGTGCAGGCGAAGAATATCGCCTTCAAGATGGTCACGGAGTTTGGCATGTCCGACCTTGGCCCGATCTCCGTCTCTGAAGGCGGTCCCGGTCCGTTCCTTGGTCGCCAGATGGCGATGGGTTCGGATGCTGGTCCCGAGCTGAAGAACAAGATCGACGCCGAGTGGACGAAGATCGTCAATGAGTGCTACCAGGCGACTCGCGAGATCATCGCCAGAGACCGCGATGCGTTCATTCGCGTCTCGGAAGAACTCCTCAAGAAGGAGACTCTTCTGGGCGACGAGTGGCTGGCGCTGTACAGTGGCTCCGAGTGCGCCACTTGCGGTGAAGAAGTCGTCGACAAGGCGATGGAGAAGTGTGTGACCGGCGACTGCCGCGACGAGAACGGCGAGGCTCACGAAGCCATCGTCGACGCCGCGACGGGCAAGGTGACGCCTGCTCCGACCGAAGCTCCGAAGGACGCTCCAGCCGCGGCTGAGCCTCCCCAGGACGCCAAGGCGCCCGAAGGCAACAAGTAATCCAGGTGGGTGAGGCACTACATTTGGTGCCTGACTCTCCTTGCCCGGTTTGCAATTTTCCGCAAACCGGGCAAAACGCAGCGGGAGTCTTAGCCCGGTCTGCGGCCGCTTGAGATGAGTAATCTCTTCAGTCGACGGTAAGAAATCGGCACTTGTTTCACGCGCACACTCGAAAATCTCTTCTCACAAAGAAGGGAGGTTCTGGCGTGTCAGTCCGCACGATGGGCACCTTTTGCTGTCGTGACCGGATTTCCTTCAACGGGATTCAATTCCCTTTCGCAGACAAAACGGTGTTCCAAACACCGGGAGAAAAAATATGGATCAGATCACTAATCTTGCGATGTCCTTCGCGAGCTTCAATGTGGGTGGGATTGGCGCGATGATTCTTGGACTGGCAGTCCTCATCATCGTCCACGAATTCGGGCATTGGCTTGCAGCTCAGGCGCTCGGTTTCAAGACTCCCATCTTCAGCATCGGTTTCGGCAAGCCTTACTTCGTGTTGGGCAATTTCCGCAATACAGAATTCCGCATCTCACCATGGCTTCTGGGCGGCTACGTTGCCATTCCGGAACTCGGCGACGAATCGAGCGCCAAGGACTGGATGAAAGCCAACGGTATCGAGACCCAGGGCTACGTATACACGCGCAAGGCAATCTGGCGGCGCGCGATTGTGGCAGTTGCCGGCGTTTTCATGAACGTGGTTCTGGCTGTCGTTCTTCTGTTCGGTTTGTTCGCCATCAAGGGCGTGCCGACACAGGTGGCAGTGCCGAATTCGGTCGTCATCTACAATGTCGAAGCGAGCCCCGATGTCACGATTGCTCGTGACGCAGGTCTGCGCGGCGGCGATAAAGTTGTCACCGTTGGTGGTGCAGCCGTCAAGACGGTCGATGACCTTCGCAATGGCTTAGCCGCTCACAAGAGTGCACCCGTTGCAGTCGTCGTCGAGCGCAATGGCACAAGCGTAGTTGTCACTCTCACCCCGACCGCCGAAGGCAAAGTCGGTGTCTCAATGGGTCCGGAAGTAAAGGACACCTTCACGCCAGTCTCAGTCGGTGAAGCTGCAAAGCTTTCCTTCACGGGCACTTGGAACGGTCTGACCGGCATCGCCAAGGGACTGGGAATGATGGTCGGCATCGTAGAGAAGCCGCAGAATCTGCCCGATGGTGCCACTGACGTGCACGCCATTGTCGGCATCGTTTCTTATGGTGCCGACATGTTCGCGCAGGGCGTTGCGCCTTTCGTGATGTTCCTCGTCATGATCAGCCTCAACCTGGCAGTGTTTAACATGCTGCCCATCCCCATCCTCGATGGCGGGCATCTGGTCTTCCTGGCTCTCGAGAAAGTGCGCGGCAAGCCACTTTCTCCGCAGGTGCAGGGGATGCTCTATCAGGTCTTCTTCATGCTCTTCATGGCACTTCTCGCCTGGGGACTGTGGAACGACTTTACCAAGCCTCTTGGTCAATAAGCCCTGAAGCTCGGCATCAATAAGACGTAAGACGAGCCTGTGCTCAAGGAAATTGCACTGCGCCCGGTGCAATTTCCGTCTTACGTCTTTGCGGGCACTAACAATTCGTGGTCCAAACCCACGATTGAGCGCTTTATGCGCACGTGAGGAAGTTGTATGTTCACTTTTGCATCCATTCAGATCGGCGTGCCGATTCTTCTGGCGGTCTTCATCGCCTCCACCGCATTCACCCTGTACTCCAAGCAGGTCGCTGAATTTTTGTTCTCGCCCAAGCCCGGCGGACACCCGTTTGTGCAGATGTTCCAGGTGATGGCGTATTTCGTCACCTGGATTTTCGCGCCCATTGCTACAGCCGCGATTGCAATGTTCAGTCTGATTGCGTTGATTAGCGCATTCTGACGCCTGAAGTTTCCAATTAGCGGGGCATTTGTTTTGACGCAAGTCTCACAAATGCTCCGCTTTTCTGGAAACTAACTAAAAACCATCGTCTAACTATAGCGCTTAATAGATGCAATTTTAAAAACAAGAGAAATTGAGAGAGTGTGTGTGTAAAAGAGAAAAAGAATAAGTTGGCGGACAAGAAATTGCAGGGCGACCCGCAATTCTCATCCGCCAGTTACTCAAATTGGTCAATAAATTGCTCACAATGAAGTTCTAACTGATTTTGATTTTCTATGTCAAAACTTCAGTCTCCAGCACACTCCAGGACCCTTTACACCACAGCCTCGCGGCAGAATGTAGTCGAATCGCGAAGTGACATTTCCGTAGCTTTTCTCGATTCTGCCAAAGCCGGGATACAGACTGTCAGCAACTCGATCAGAAAAGCGTTGTGCATTCCAATCAAGTTCTTTCGGCGAGCGCGGCTCATCGATTCGATAAGAACGACCGGAAGGCTGAAGCCTCCAGTCCTTGACCGAATCGTTGTATCTGCGCAGCGTCTGGCGAACTTTAAGATCGTCAGTCGTTTCGGGCAGCAGCAGTGAATAGTCCGGACGCGAAGTAATGTCGAACTGCGTTTCCTGGATTACCTGGAAAGGCGATTCGACGCTTTGCGGGGAATCTTTCTCATGCGCCTGTGCAACTCCAGCTCCAAAGAAGCAGGCAGCGAATGCACAAACCAGCGAAAGTCGTCTGTTCATGGCGTTTCTCCTCACCATTTATGTTTAACGTGCTCAATTATCCTGTTTAATGGCCTGTCCAAATATCAAAAAACGGTCCAACTCCAATGCGGCAAAACGCATGAAACGTACACAGAGTGCGCGGTTGGAATATTGGTTTTTGTGGCGCTTGGGAGAAGGTTGGAAAAGAAACGGGATAATTGACTCTAAACGATTGAAGAGCGAAAGCTTTCATGAACGTAGAAACAGAGCCACCGGAAACATCTCTTTACAAAGCTCGAGATGCTTACCGGTGAAACTTTCCAGGATTTGAATACCACCATTAAACCGGTCACATCCAGAACGTTAAACATCACGCAGCTGCAACGCAACTATGTGTTTTTCAAAGCCTTGTCCAAGGCATCTTCAGTCTCTAAAGTGCCCCAGGGTATTTGTTGCAACAACTCATACTCGGTGAATTTTGGCCAATCTTTTACGACCTGATTAGCAAATCTCAAAGTCCACTCTTCCGATTGCCATTTGTGATGATGCAATGGGACCGAATCACGAAACGCCTTTGCCATCGTCAGCACCGACTGCAATCTTTGTCGCTTTGCCTCGACTGAATTTTGAGCATTACCGAGTAAGACTGCACCCTCTCGTGATTCTTCTGCGTTTTCAGGCAACTGATTTCGCAATGCCACCAATCCCGCTTCTGCGTCAGACAGTTCAGTTCGTGCATTCTTGATTGTCTCAACAAACAAATTTCCACGTTCGCGGAAATTATCCAAGTCAGCATTCTGGCGACTTAGAAGCACACGCACCGACGCTCTTGCACGGAAGAGCAGATAGAGAATG
>JACMKL010000678.1 GCA_014380105.1 Candidatus Melainabacteria bacterium | reverse complement strand
TTACGTTTTCCCCAATCAGATTGAGCACGACCGTTGGCATTGTACTTGTGACACTTTTTCAGTAGTTTGAAATTACACTTCTCTCTCTTCCAATCTCACGCGGTTTCATCCCCAAACAGAGCCAATAAAGCGCACTACAGATAATCTCCAAAATCGCACTGGCGGTGGAGATGCAAGTGTTTTTCAATAATTCAATAAAACACCTAAATGCACACACAATGAAATTTCTAAAAACTGGAAGACACGGAGACCAGACTTACGTCCAACAAAACGGCTCAGCTGTAGTCATTTTCATGGGGGAGGTTAGCGCACATTTTCAGACTCTGGGAGGAATTCTTTTTAGCGAAGATGGACAAATTTTCCACGAGTTGTTCAATTGTATGGCGTGTGGACCATATCAAAAGGAGACCATTTACGCCTATGAACCGAGCAGCGGACGCCTGCTTCGGATGGCATTACAAACCGAATTTTTCGAGTCAGTCGGAATGATGCACGCTGGTGCAATTAACAGCATCATCGTAGACGGTACATCTTTCTTACTGACACAGACCCCGCCCGCGGTCGAATTAATTCAACTACCCGCGTGCTTCGAACTACCACTGCTCTCGCCGCATGCTTACGCTTTCAAACACGATGATGGTCGCACTTTTGTTTTTCCAAATCCGGAAAGTTTTGCACTCGATGCCTTTGTAAGCGTTGAAGGAGACAGTTTCTTCTCAACATTGCAAATCTATGACTATCGCTCAGACGACTTCACCCGCGGATATCTGGCGAATGAAGAATTAGGCTATCAGCAACAATTTATGGTTAACAAAGACGCCATGGTGTTGGGCGGAGAAAATATCGGATATGAAATGAGCGCCGAGAATGCCAGAGAACACCCTCACTTGCGCATGGGCAGCCGTTATTTCGGATTGCACAAGGAATATGGTGATTTCGCTAACGGTGAAATTGTAGATTCTCTAAACGGTCTCTCTTTACACACGATAGGCTTCAAGCTGATTTTAGGCGGAGAAAAACTAACCAAGATCGAATGTCCGGGCAGCGTATTATTGACTCGATTTGAGGATGTCTTTCGGCCAGAAAATTTGTTCGAAACCGCCGATGGTAACTTGCTTTACGTATCCACCAGTAAATACCGTCTCACAGAACACAGCCTGCGTGTTTTCTTGATTGTTGATAAAGCAACACAAGAATTACCTGTCCGTGCATATAGCGGATGGCGCGGTTCTGGCAATTTTGAAATCATAACGGATAGTGGTCGGCTCTTTTATACATTTTCAAACAAGGCTACAGAAGAGCAATCAAATTTCGATGGTTGCCCAATTAAAGAGCTTGATTTAAATCAGTACAGAATTGAGGAAAATCATAGCGTCTGCCAACTGACGAGAAAGCAGTAAAACCAGACACAGAAACGATTGACGAGAGCTTGAGTCATTTTTGATTACTCAAGCTTTGCTTTTTCCGCAGTATCTATGATATGCCGTAGTATATACAATTTAAAATTAAAAGTGGACAGGGAAGTTGGCCGTTGCCAACCAAATCCCCTGTCTCACAGTTATCTAATTGCAGTCAGCACCTCGACTGAATGCAATTATTCAGTTGCGCTTAGCCGTTCCAGCCGGAAGGCGGCTTGCAGCCGGCGTCCTTGGAACCCGGGAAGGGTTCGACATCGCCGAGCGGAGCATCCTTGATGATGCCGGCGGCGATAAGGCTGTCGCGAGAGGCGTATTCGATCACGAAGCGACCGACTTCGCCGGCGCGATCGAACGTAGTCGTGGTGACCTTGTGGTCAGTGCGACGACCGAATTCGGTGCCCATGTCGTGACCGCCACGCGTTGCACCACCACCGAACGTACCAGCGCCACCGGAGCGATGTCCACCACCCAGGCAGCCGCCTTTGGTCATGGAAAG
Organism: Candidatus Melainabacteria bacterium; assembly: GCA_014380105.1. GTDB lineage: Bacteria > Cyanobacteriota > Vampirovibrionia > Obscuribacterales > Obscuribacteraceae > QKMZ01. The sequence continues at coordinate 2,255 of JACMKL010000678.1, read as the reverse complement.
CGGGGGGCGGAATTGCCGACGTTCGGCGTAGAAAATGACCGCGATCACGCCGATGTTCTGCGGCTTGTCGAGCTGGGCAGCATAGCTGTCAGCACGGTCGCCGAAGTGGAACTTCGCAACTTCCTCGTTGTTGAGCCGGAATCCGGGGATGTCCGTGAGACTCGAGGTGGAGCCCAAGACATAGCCGCCCGCTTCGGGAGAAGCCGTCTTGCCGGTCATGATGTCGAGTCCGTCCACCGAAGTGACAGCCAGATATCGATTGCCGAAGGGCGTCTTGAGCCGCAGCTGGTAGTCTTCGTTCATGGGGGCCGCGACGTAGAGTTTGCCGTTGTGACGAATCACAGGCAGAGGGCGACCGTTGACGAGAATTTCGAGACCGAATTCGCTGTAGCGTTGCATAGTTTCTCCTTTGGTGTCTTTTAGAGACTGGAAGGTCCGTCTTCGCTGGTTAGGGCGATGACGTGATTCAATTGATTCGCAAAAAGGCGCGAGGACGTCTTTCACATTCACTACTTCTCAGTTAGCGCTTGTCGTCATATTGGTGAGGTGAGCGAGAAGCGAATAGCTGAAAAGTGTCTGGTTGTCCTCAAATAGAAAAGTGAATGCGAAAGTATTTTTACCCTAGCGGGCACTGCGCGTGGTTTTAAATTCTATGTTGCGAAAGTCTGCGCGTCACAGCGCTTATCAATACAACCAGAATCCAGTGTTGACGAGGGTTTTCAGGGTGCGAGTGATTTTCCCGGCAGTTTTTCTTTAGCAAAATCTTTGCTTAGCGCTAGCAAAGTTTTGCTAGCGATGCTCGCACACGCCCATCAGTTGGGGGGAACAGCCTCAATCGAGGGATGGCACCGCAGTGAATTTTCGAAAAATATCACTCGCCATGGGAACCACCTCCCGATTAATCAATCAGAGGTTCGCACCAGCGCTGCGAAAGCGATGCTCCACCACCGCCAGAGTCTCAGCGATTTGATCGGCCGAGAGGCTGGGAAGCAGTCCGTGCGATTGCCGACTGAGGGCAGCCAGTGCGGCGGCCTTGTGATATTCGATCTTGGCTTTGTCAACGGAGCCGACTTTGATGAAGGCGAGACAGCGCACGACATAGCCCGCGAACAGCCGCGATTCGAGGTTGCTTGTCGCATGTGCGCTGTAAGTGACAGCAGTATCCGGCTGGCAGTCGAGGTGACGAATCGCCCACTCCAAGCCGCTCACAGTGTCATCTGCACCATGTCCGTTGGAATAGCCGTGCTTATAACCGGCTCCGATCAAATTCTGAAGATGTTGCATTTTAGAGGGTTCTCACTATTGTTTAAAGAATGAAAAGGGGTCAGGACGGTGGCCGATGATGGCTATTTTGAGCCACCACCGGCGCACCGCCTGCCCGATTAGACTGCCTGATTCAGACAGTCAGTACGTTTAGCCAGTCAGCGTTAGGCTGCTCAGCCGACGTAGGAAGCCGCATCGAGGCCGAGCGTGCGGCAGATTTCCTTGACGCGCGCCTTTTCCTTGTCGTCGAAATTGCCGTCGGCATTCGCGATGGCGAGCGCGACTTGGAGGGCCACATCCGGCTGTTCGCCCTTGCCCTTGATCTTGCCGACCACGGCGCCGACGGTGATCGGTCCGAAGGTCTTGTCCTTGGCGATGGCGTCGCAGTACTCGTTGAACTTGGCGATCAGGTCAGCGGGCTCGAACACCTTGAGGGCATCGAGCGAGGTGATCAGAGCGCCGATAGCGCGCTTCTCGCTGTCATCGACGGTGCCATCGGCGCTGGCGACGAGCGCACAGATGGCCATGGTGGCATCGCGGAAGGTGGAATTCTTGAACTGGGCGGTCTTGGTCTTGAGACCGGTCAGCCGCATCACCCTCTCGAGCAAAGCTTCATCGATGAACATCGTCATCTTCATCACTCGTCGATGATATGGCTGGGGTGCCATACCAGCAAGTAGGAACTCCTTTTTCGCGAGGAGATGGCCGGAAATTTGGAGCCGGCAATCGGGCTCGAACCGATGACCTGCTGATTACAAATCAGCTGCTCTACCAACTGAGCTATGCCGGCGTCAGACGGGGAAAGTAGCGGTGGAATCGCAATTCAGAAAGGGATTCTATCGCTAAGTCTCAGTGCACCCATGGGCTAGCGGGTTTCCGAGAAAAAACCGGTTAGGGGACTAGTTGCGCTCGCGGTCAGGCGAGTCTCAGCCAGTCCAATCTCGCGCGCCTCCCGGCCGGCTTCGATGGCTTTGCGGAATGCCCGCGCCATT
>JACMKL010000084.1 GCA_014380105.1 Candidatus Melainabacteria bacterium | reverse complement strand
TCTTCTACGAATGGTGGCAAAACACGTGGCAAGCCTTCCAACAGAATAATCCGCGCATCCGACGGATTGATACGGCGGAAATCTTTTTTGAGGGCGAAACGCGCTAGTTCGGCAAGCGAACCCGCGAGTTCAACTCCAGTCGGTCCGGCACCAATAACGATGAATGTCAAAAGCCGTTTTTGTTTAGCGGGATCAGTCTCATGCTCAGCTTCTTCGAAAGCAACAAGAACGCGCCTGCGCACTTCAAGCGCATCGTCAATATCTTTCAATCCAACGCCATATTCCGCCCATTCATTGTGGCCAAAATAGTTAGTCTGCGCACCGGCAGCAAGAATTAAATAGTCGTACGAAATGTCACCGATGGTGGTTTTTAGATTGCGTTGTTGCAAATCAACTTTAGCGACCTCAGCTAAAACAACTTCGGTATTAACCTGATTGCGCAATATGCCGCGAATCGGGTGAGCAATTTCGCCCGGCGATAATCCCGCCATAGCAACCTGATAGAGCAGCGGTTGAAACAGATGGTAATTGGTGCGGTCTACGACCATGACATTTACAGGAGCATCCTTCAGCGCCTGCGCAGCCGCCAAGCCTCCAAAGCCACCGCCGACAATGACGACCTTGGGCACTGGTTTTGACACAACATTGATAGCCATTTTCCCCACCTACTTACCTATGGAGTTTACTACCATCTATTAAGTTCCCGAATACTAAAAGGCGACCCCGATTCCGAAGCCGCTCTTAGGTTCAATTGGTCAAGCAATCAAAAGTTTCTTGGTCAGAAAACTATTCTTTGCTGCCTACCAGAATGATATTGGTGCCCACTTGATAAGGCATCCCATTTTTTGGGTTCTTGATTTTGCCATTGGCGTAAAAGCCAGTTGAGCCGGTCTTGAATTCTCTGCCCTGTGCATTCAGGGTGCCCCAAACTTCTCCGGACGACGTTTTGAACTCGATAATCAATGCGGGCGGCGCATCATCGTCTACTTTTTTAGTCACAATATCTCCTCCTAGCAGCTGTCCGGATAAAGGATAGCCTATCTAGGTTTCAAGCAACAAGGTATTGACTTGTCGATTTTTAGATGCCGAACAGTCCCACGCACCCCTTTTGCATATGCGCCTAGACCGCTTTAGCCTTCAGCGGCAGCGCCAACGAGCGCGCAGCGGATATATCAAAAGTCCTCCAACAATCTTTGAAAAACTCTTTGGGCGAAACATTGAGAGCAATGAGGGCATCCTTGTTGTCAGATATAAAAACCTTGCATGCCGCAAAGAAAATTAGCGACCAGCAAAACAAAATGCCTTGCCGGATGAATGTCGGGTATTTCTCAAATTGACTGCGCAAGAAACTGCAGTGAAATTCCAAGTGTCCGATTTCGTCCAGAACAATTAGCGAGAATGCATCGCTCAACAATTCATCTTCAAGATGAGCCGAACAGACGCGATAAAAACATTTTCCGACAATTTCCGCAATTAGCAAAATGAATATTTCGGTTTTTAGATGCAAGAGGCGACGCAAGCAAATAAAAATCAAATCAGTCCAGTGCCAGGTTAACAAAGTACCGTTAAGACTGGAAATCATTTGGGCTAAAACGCGCGCGTGGTGCTGCTCTTCACGGATAAACTTATCAATGCACATCTCGTATGCTGGATCGTTCATGATGCGTGCGAAACGCTTTAAATGCTTGCCCTCGCCCGTCTCTCCAATCTGAAATTTCTGTAGCGAATGAATCAGTGGCAGACGCACATCGTCGCGCATGCTAATTGACTCTGGAAATCTAAAATTCGGACAGGCTTCCTTATTTTCTATAAAATATCCCAACCACTTTTCAGACGAGAAGCGCATGGCATCCGGCTCAAGAGTGGGTGCTGTCTTCCTATCTATAAATTCATTTGTATCTGTATCATTCAAAATCATGTTGCAAAAAACCTCATCACATTCATCGCTTGTGACAATGAATCTGAAGTAACCGCCATTTCCTGAAGATTATCACGGTGCGATTTCTGTGGGCACAGGGTATTCCCTGAGGATGGCTCAGGCAATTCCGAAGCTACCTTGAGCGTCGACGGGCGTTAGTAGTTCACATCCATAAAAGCTTTTGTCACTTTGCCATTGTTTAATTCGAGACATAAGTCGCACTGACTCTCGCAGTCGGCAGCATTAAAGACTAGAAACTCATCGCACTTGCCGAGTGGGCGAGCTAAATGCGATTTCTGAGGCTTACCTAGTTTTTCAAGAATTTCCGGTTTGGTCATTCCTTCGAGTATTCTTCCGGCAACTATATATTCCGCGCACCGCGACAGTCCGGTCTTCTCACCAAGTGGAAAAATGCGCTTCTTCTGAGTTAGCTTTGGCCATTGACGCAAAGCTTCCTGAGCAGCTCTAATATCCTGTGTTGAGACTGTTCGTTCTTGCGTTAACAGCAGGTTCGGACCCACATGAGTTTTATGAAGAGGAACTAGCTCGGATACTTGATTCTGTCGTTGATAAACAAGACTGGCAGACACAAGTATTAGTACGAGCCAGAACCATTTGTTCTTTACTAATTTTCG
>JACMKL010000677.1 GCA_014380105.1 Candidatus Melainabacteria bacterium | reverse complement strand
TCCGGTCAATGTCAAAATGCCAGCCATCAATTTTCCGTAGCCACCCTTGTCTGCCTGGCTTTGAGCCCAGTCGACACAGGCCTGAGCGCCGTCTTTGCAATATTGATCGACATCTGGACCAGAAAGAGTTGTGCGTAAAGCCTTCAAATTTTCGCCATTTTTAGACTTGGCGTAATCATCTACGACCTGATCAGCAGTCTTTAATTTATTGTCAGAGATCTTCTTGACCTCTCCGACATCCTTTGTATCCTTCTTATCCTGCTTCTCTTTGCTCTTACCCTCATAGGCTTCGCGATGCATTTGAGCGGAGCCGTCATTATTCTTGTCGTTGCCGCCTTTAGGGACTTCTCTACCTACATCTCTGCTCATAAAGCTTTTTGGCCTCGATACCTTGGGGTGTTTTCGCTGCGTGCCATCACTAATTTGGTACGTTTCGGATTCATGGGGTGTTTCCGAACCTGATACCTCACTTTCGAACTTACCCTGCGACTTTATGGCAGTCAATGCGGTAATTACGTAGTGGCGATAAATTTCTTTCTCTCAAAGTTCATGATACCCGGGAAATTGCCCTACCGACCTCATTTTTGTCTAGAAAAATGTTTTGAAAAATTATCAGGCAATCACTATCAAGCGTTCGTCTAATTAGGTTTGACCTTCCAATCAAATTGATATCGTATCTGAATTGATGAAGGAGCGCCTTTTGGTAAGGGCGGTAGAGGAGAAGCAACTTTCAAAGCTGTCATAGCTGTCTCGTCGACTGCCTCGATGCCGCTGCTTTCTACAATTGAGGGCTCCAAAATAGTGCCGTTTCGCTTGATTGTAAAAACAGTAATAACCCGTCTCTCTTCCATGCCTTTGGGAGGCGTCCACTTCGACTGAATATGGCGTTTCATATCTTTCATATAAGCACCAAAGTCAACTTCACCTGGGGAGCTGTCATCGTTTGCTTCGTCGTCATCATCTTCGTTTTGTTCTTTAGCTGCCTGAAGCGCCTTCGCCTTTTGAGCCGCTTGTGTGCCCGGCATCAGGTCTGGACGTTTGAGGGCAAGACTATCAACAGGGTGTCCAATTTGAATTGTCTTTTCCGGAATTGAACTCTTTAGTCTGACGCCCAGAGGCACTTCGTGAATATCTGGACTGTCTTTGGCAATCAAAAATATTGGTGTTTGTTCTTTGCCCTGGATTTTCTTTGCGTCTTTCTCAACGTTTTCAATTACATAGGATGAAACTGTTGCGAGTGACAAAGTGCCCATGCCGGTTTTAATGCCTTCGATCAAATATTGCACATATGACGAGATTGGGCCGGTGGCTGAATTCTGCGACTGCTGTGTGCCTTTGGTGGCAGAAAGTATTGTTACTCCAGTTGCTGAAGCCAGGCGCTCAACATCGAGTCCCTGTGGATTTGCCTCATCAGCTGGTGAAAGATCAAGGAAGCAAACAATCCGTTTTGACTGCAAACGTCGTTTGATATTTGTGAGGAGTGGTGTCAGCGCGATGCCATCATCGGCGGCACCGGCAAGTTTGGTATCAGATGCAAGCAAAACAACATCTTGTCCGTCTTTAGAAGGTACAAAGCGCGTGCATATATAAAGTAAGATCAAATCTTCTGGTAGCGCCTTTTTGCACAACCATTCGTCAGTCAATGTTTGTTCAATGACTGATTTTTGGGCAGCGGCGTTTGCCATGGCATAAACGTGATCAGGTGCGAAACGGCCGACTCCAACGTTTTTCAGTACTTCAGTAAGTCCAGTCACATTTTTGAAGGCGAATTTGAGCGGCTTGATGCCTGGATCTTGGTATTGCCCAACACCTATCACAACCGCCCATTTGTCTCTTATCGCTTGTGCTGGTGGCACTGGTTTTTTTGCGGCTTGAGTGTTTTGATTTTGGGCTGAGGTTTTTTGTAAATTTGGCGCCACTCTATTTAGTGCTGCTTCTTTCATGCGAACAAGAGGATTGGTAGCATGCGCACACTGCACAAAAGCAGTTTGGCTCAAGCATACAGCGGTTAAAACGAACACTTTCGCTCTCACTATCAAAACCTCTTTTCTTTCAATTGCTATCTGTCTGCCTCTTGGATGCCCATGATTATGTCATCTGAGATCATTTCTCGCTCGTTTACCGATCAATATATAGAAGCGTTAGATGCAGCAGCTAAGGGAACACCTCAGTCTTTAAGCCGATTAATGAACGATTTCGATCTCGTATTAAACGCTATACCGAAGCAGTCATCAACTACCAACAACTACCTGTAAAACAGTGCAGATGGCTGTCACAACTGCTCTGTTTCAATATCTAATCAGATCACTTTGTCCAATTCCAATGATATATAGATAGAGCACTTACTGCCATCACTAGTACAAAGTTCCAAGGAGCTGGACAGCGTGAGCCAGTTTCAAGAGGTCGTGATCTGAAGAGATCTTTGCTTTTACTTTTCCACGACGAGGTTTCACATGTCCGACAAATGAATATGCTAATTGCATATTTGTGCGACTGCAGAGCTGTAAATCACTTGTAGCAATTGTTTTGTAGATATTGTCTCTGTATATGCATGAACCACAAGTGGTGGCTTTCTGCATTGATAATCAAATCACTGTGTATTGATCACTGTTTTCTAGATGCGCCTGAGCAGGTGATATATCGAATTTAGTAACACCTGTATCTCACAAGTAACGGACTGTTTCGCAAGCTACTCTAATAGGCAGTTGGATATGGCTCCTATCTGCCAAATTTGGGGCTTTTTTGCCATTTACACAGTTTCACGCTCGTATCGCCTTCCCTGTCATGGCCTACCGCGGTATGTTTGTGATCGCAGCAAATCTCCAAGTCGCTAAGAACTAAACCGGCGCCTTAGGAAGACATTCCAAATGCAAATGCAAGTTGGTGCCTCTAAGGTCGTCAATTAAATTACTTACAGCTGTAGATAACCCTGTCAGAAACCCTGAATGACTGATACTGTGGATGTCTCGGGGTGGAAGATGAGAGGGGTTTGAACACTTGGCAGGGTCTCTATATCTAGTTGCTACCCCTGTGGGTAATTTGAATGATCTCAGTGATCGGGTGAAGGACATACTAAGGAGTGCAGATATTCTGCTCGCCGAAGATACACGCGTAACAATCAGGTTGCTGAATCATTTAGGTATCAAGAAACACCTGATCAGCTGCCACCAGCACAACGAGAAAGAGCGCACAAAAATACTCGCAGAGGCTGCGGAGAAGGGCTGGAGCGTGGCACTTGTTTCTGATGCCGGTACTCCTTTGATTTCGGACCCAGGCGATTTACTGGTAACAGAAGCAATAAGCCTGGGTCTGAATGTAATTCCAATTGCGGGTCCAAGTGCCTTTCTGTTGGCACTTGTCGGCAGCGGCCTGCGTTGTGACCGTTTTGCCTTCGAAGGATTTCTACCTGACAAGCCTAAAGAAATGAAAGACCGGTTGATTTCGCTGGTTCGCGAGCAGCGAACGTTGATCTTCTATATTTCGCCGCACAAATTGAATCGCACCGTAAGCGAAATGCTGACTCATTTTCATGACCGTAAAGCTTGCCTGGCTCGAGAGCTGACTAAATTGCATGAGGAATTTATTCGAGGCACTGTTCAGGAATTGTCAGTCAAAATTGAAAATACTGAGATTCGCGGAGAGTGCGTGCTTATTCTTGAAGGGTTTAGACCTGATCAGCCCACAGAAGAAGTTGGCGCCGATATTGAAGAATTTGATCAGTATGTGAAATATAGACTTGAACAAGGTGATCGCGCATCGGAATTAGCTCAAGATGCGGCCAAACTTTTTGGACGAAAACGTTCTGATGTTTACAAGCTCATTGTTGACTTCCAGAAAGACAGACAAAACCGGCTCGGCGAGTGCGATAATTCATAAGTGCCTGATGGCGACTATTTTCTTTGAAGAGTTTTCGTGTTTCAAAAAGGTAAGGCATACAAAGTAAAAGTCGAAACTTCACCAGGTGAAGTCGGTTTTGGTCGTGCCACCATTGTGGATAAAATTGGCGAGAAAATTCTTGTACAGCTCAAGACAAGCCGCGAGAGCAACAAAGTTTTGCCGAAAGGCACACGCCTCTGGTTCGTCAACGAAGCTTCCGAAAATACTTTCAATGGCATGTGGGCATCGAGTGTTCAGGGTGCACAGTTGCATGGTGGTCGCACATCACTAGTATGCTCGGCGCCACGATTGGAAGCCTTATTGCAGCGCCGAAGAACACCGCGTGCGTCACTAGATGTTGGTGCTCGCATACATCTTGATGGTGAAATAGCAGATTTTCTTCTGCGCACACAGGATATCTCTAGCTCCGGTATCGCTTTAGTTTCTCAAACAGATCTGCCACCAAATATTGAAGTAGGCGAAAGTTTGCAGATCACAATCGATGCAAAAACTGGAGCAATTTCTTCAACTTCCCGCGTCATTCGCATTGAGCGAAATTGGCTCGCCAACAAGACCGTTCTTGGTCTTGAGATGACATACATGGAAGATCAGTCTTCAGATAATTTGATGAAACTGCTTGCTTTGCTGGGCATTGAAGGCAAAACTTGCGAAGAAGAAAATGCCGCCTCAGGCAAACTTTTCGGATGGAAAAGTGGTCAACGCGGCGAGAAAGAGGACATGAGTTTAGTTAAGGGTAAAGAAAACCAAGAGATTGTTGAAAATACTGAGTCGTCTTCCGTAGATATAGAGCCAAAATAAAACCATGGGAATCCTCGAAGCTGTTGTCCTCGGTGTTGTTCAAGGTCTAACCGAATTTTTGCCGATCAGTAGTACCGCACACTTGCGTGCTGTACCTGCGTTGTTAGGTTGGGCCGATCCTGGTGCAGCATATTCGGCAGCTATTCAATTAGGTTCGGTGGTGGCATTATTCGCCTATTTCCGCAACGACATCGTCACGCTTGCCGTCGGAGCTTTTAAGGCTATCCGAAAAGGGGCAATCGACACTCAAGAAGCACGCATTGCTGGCGCAATTATCATAGGCACCATTCCAATCTGCGTCCTTGGTCTCCTGTTTAAGCCAATTTTGGAACAGAATGACGGACCATTGCGCTCTTTAACTTTAATCGGAACAGCATCCATAGTTATGGGATTGCTACTTCTGGTTGCTGAAAAAATCGGCAAACACACCAGAAAGCTTGATTCAATCGGAGCAAAAGATGGACTGATCATTGGACTGGGTCAGGCAATTGCCCTCATTCCAGGCTGCTCTAGAAGTGGGTCCACATTGACTGTTGCGATGCTATCTAATCTAAAGCGCGAAGATGCCGCGCGTTTTAGTTTTTTGTTGGGTATACCAGCCACCACCCTCAGTGGCTTACTAGAACTTGTGCATTTATTTAAAGATCAGCCCGCAAATTTAAGTGTGCCGGATCTTGTTGTTGGCACCTTGGTTTCGGCAATCGTTAGCTATGCTGCTATTGCCTGGCTTCTTAAATTCCTGAGCAGTCACTCGACCTGGGTTTTCATCGTCTATCGAATCATTTTCGGCACAACACTAATTGTGCTGAGCTCAATGAAGATGATTCACTAACGAGATTCGGTCGATTTGAAAATTGGAAAGCCGAAAGGCGACTTGTGCGAGTCTTCTTGAAGCGGTGCTAAACCTTCAGGGTCTGTCAGTTGTGCTTCATTGTCTTCTTGGAAGACTACATTTGCATCTCTTTTTTTGGACTGTTCAACATTGAGTAGTGACGGTGTTCCGATTGGAGTTGGAACAGGAGAGACGCTAGGCAATTGATATTCTTGTGATGAGGCGACGCGCTGTGAGTCAGTCATAGCGTCTGTTTGAGGCGCTTTTGATTCGGCTTCCATGTGGCTGCGCAGTTTTGTGAGTTCGTTTTTCATGCGCTCAGCATTGTTGTTAGCCAATTCCAGCTGTTTCTTCACGCTCTCAACGTCTTTGCCATTTCGGCTGGTATTATTGGCGGTGCCAGATAATTCTGTTCGTGGCATTAAGGCGCTGTACCAGCCAACATAGAGAATAGCAAATGCCAGTGCCAGCACTGACACACCAATTACTCCGCCCCAGATCCAGTTGCCTTGCGGTAATCCACGTTTGACTTCTGGCTTAAACTCGAGTTCTTCGAGCATTTCGAGAGCGTTTTGAAATCTCAGCCAGGGGTCTTGAGCAGTGGCTCTCTGCACAACATAATCAATATGCTCTGAGAGCGAATCGATTGTTTTGCGCGGTGACGAAGTTTGTAAGGCAAGCGGTTCTTGACCGGTCAACAGGAATGACATGGTGGCGCCCAGAGCGTAGACGTCCGAACGTGGCTCGGCTGCTCCCCAGTATTGCTCGGGTGGCGAATAACCAGCAGAGACTACATGAGTATTGTCTGAGTCATCGCGGTATTGGCGCGCGATTCCGAAGTCGACCAACTTTACTCTACCGAGTGTGTCGATCATGACATTACTTGGTTTTAGATCTCGATAAATAACTGGTGGTTCGTGAGTGTGCAGGTAGTGCAGCACCTTACAAATTTGCACCGACCATTCCAATACTTGCTCTTCTGCAAATGGCTCTCCGCGCTCATGGAGCATCTCGTGAAGGTTTTTACCTTCGACGTATTCCATCAAGATGTAATAGTCGTCGCCTTCCGGAAAATGGTCTTTAATGTCGACGATATTCGGATGTTTGAGATCGCACAATACTTCGATTTCGCGCATGAAAAAAGCCATCGCCTTTTCACGATCTTCATCGCGGAAGAAATCGTCGCGCAATTTTTTGATAACGTAAGTGCGGCCGTGCAGTCTGTGGTCGCGAGCGAGGTAGACTGTGCCCATGCCGCCCTGACCGAGCTGGTCGATAATCTCATAGCGACCTTGCAGCACAAGCGCTTGCGAATGCTGGTTTCCACCCTGCGGTGACTTGTTGTAGGGCGATTCAACCATGGTTAATCAGCTCAAGACTTAATTCAGAACTAGAACAGTATAACAATAGTTAAGGAAAGTGAAAGAGCGAATATCCGCCATATCCTGCACTAGTAGAGGCTCTCGGCGGTAATTTGGACTAACGCAGAATTCCGTATTCCGTAAGCGAAGCCTTGAATTTGCCGAGCCCGCGCAGATGATCGGCAGTCATCGTGAAGTTCAGTTCTTCC
>JACMKL010000676.1 GCA_014380105.1 Candidatus Melainabacteria bacterium | reverse complement strand
TTCTGTATTTTTTGTTGTGAAAGATTCTTCTGTCATTTTTTTCTCCTACAACTAAATACGTAGTTGTTGAAGAAAAAGTTCAAAAATTTCTGAAAAGTGATAAAACTCTGACTGTGACTAGCTTTTGGAGTCGTAAGGTGTGTCGCACAATTCCGATACCGTTAACGGCAACACTTTTCCGCTTCGGAAATGAAATTGAAAATCATTCGAATGCTTTACCGTTAACGGTATCGAAGGCAAGCGGACAAGGGTGGCAGAATTTTCTCAGAAATCTTCTTGGCAAGCGGCGCTCGATCATTCGATTATGGTGGAGAAATTTTTTGATTCTGAAAAATTATGCTGGTTCTGAAATTCTCATTTCAGTTCACTTGCGATCCTTCTCTTAGACTCCAGTCAGGATCTAGCAAAATGTACAGAGCTATGCGGATTAACCGCGGCGACAAACAGACCTTCAGGTTTAACAAACAATGAGCTTGCGGGGATGAGTAATGGTGCATTTTTCGAATTGTCTTTCTTCAATAGAAAATCGATGTATGCGAACATGCCTGGCTTAAGTAAACCGGCAGCATTATTGATTCGAATTTCTGCCTGCATTGTTCGTGATGTTGCGTCTAACCCACCAGGCACACGTGTGACATCGGCAACAAATTTTTGGTGAGGCATCTCGGCGACAGTGACCGTAGTTTTCCATGCCGGTTTGAACTTTTTGATAGAAATTTTGAGGCACACTGACAGACACGCGCAAAATATCTATACGAGCCTTAGCAGCTCCTGCACGTTGCTGTTGCTGCCTTCTTTGACAATGCTCCGGCGTTAACGTATCGAGCGGTAATGATGCCATCACAAGGTGCAGCGACGTGTTTGAAGTTGCTGAGTGATTTGACGCGTTCTAAGTTTGCCTTTGCAGATTCGACTTCAGCGTAGGTAACTTCGACTTTCTCTTTCTGAGATATATCGTGGGACTCATTTTCAGTCACATCTGCCTTGGAAGCTTCAAATGTCGCCTTGTCGGATTCGACATCACTAATTACAGGTTGCACGAAATATTCGCATAGCCGCTAATTAATTCTGAGAGTTGTTAAACCTTGCAAAGCCCGATTTGGCAAGATACCAGGCTAAAATCAAAAGGCGATAGGTATTTTGCTTCTGTGACCGAACTTGGGGCAAACTCGATTCAATCTTATATATCCGCGTCGGGAAACCGTGCGGAGAGAATTGTGCCGCCTCAGCACCGCCAATTTATTGAGCGCCAGTCTATCGGGGCGCTGCTCAAACGGGCTGGCACTTTGCTCACGCGCAGGCTTTCACAACTCCTGGCTCCGCATGACCTGACGCCCAATCAGTGGGTTGTTCTCGCCTGTCTCTGGAGGCAGGATGCGCTGCCCGTCACTTATATAGCTGAGCAGGTTGGGCAAATCGGCGGAACCCTCACTGGTGTTTTGGACCGCATGGAAAAGCGTCGTCTGGTAAAGCGCAAGCGCGACGCCAATGACAGGCGTGTTTATCGCGTTTGTTTGACTGAATCTGGTGCGGTCCTTCTCAATACATTGCCAAATCTTGCGGTTGTGTTGTGGGCAGGAGTTAAAGAAAATATTTCAGAGCAAGACCTGACGCGCTTTTCAGAATTAGTCGATCGCATCTCCAATAATCTTTTCCCTGCATATAAGTGCGTTTTACCTGAGTGTGGAAATCGACTTTCTGAAGAGTTAAGTGCAATTTTGCCGCCGAAATCGCTGGGCTATCGCATGCGCTCGCTCTCTATGCAGCTGACCAGGCGCTTTTCAGAGAAATTGGAAGTCTTGAATGTTACTACTACCCATTGGTTGGTGCTATGTCGATTGTGGCGAGAAGACGGCATTCCGGTCAGTGAAATATCTAACTACATTGAGTTGGAAGGCGGATCTCTGGCTGGCGTGCTTGAGCGCATGGAAGACAGAAAGTTAATCACGCGCCGCGCCGATCCTGCCGACAAGCGCCGAATGCTGGTGTTTCTCACTGATGATGGCGATAAACTTTTTCATGTTCTTCCGGAAATCGCGCTCGAAAATTCTGGACTGTGCACGTCAGGTCTGACTGAGGACGAAGTGCATTTTATGACCGCAATGTTGAATGCTTTGATAGTAAATCTAACTTCAGGTGAGAGTATTTCCCAAATTCGCTCCGAAAATTGAGCGACTCCAACTTTACCAACTTGCTTACAAGGGTAAAGATCCCATGAAGAGAGGCTCGGTTAGGCGTCGGCAGGCGTTATAATCCGCCTATCGACGCGTGTGACGCGTCTTTTTGACTCTGAAGGACCCCGCAACATGATTATCGTCAACGAAGTTTCCAAAGGATTTGGCTCCAGAACACTGTTTGATAACGTTTCTGTCAAATTCAGTCCTGGTTTCAGATACGGTCTGACCGGACCGAATGGTGCCGGCAAATCTACATTTATGAAAATTTTGACAGGCGAAGTCGAGCCAACAAACAAAGGGACTATTTCCCGTCCGAAGAAAGTGGGCGTACTCAAGCAGAACCAATTTGCCTACGACAATGAGCGCATCGTCGACACTGTTGTAATGGGTAATGAAACCCTTTGGAATGCTTTTAAAGAGCGCGATGCTTTATGTGAGGAAGCTAATCTGACCGAAACGCAGATGTTGCGCCTCGGCGATCTCGAATCAATTATTGCCGATGAAGATGGCTACACTGCCGAGTTTGAAGCTGGTGAAATTTTGCGTGGTATCGGTATTCCCGATGAAGAGCACGAGAATTTGATGAGCACTCTGCCTACCGATTTCAAGTTTAGAGTGCTGCTTGCCCAAGCACTGTTTGCCGGTCCGCAAGCACTTTTACTTGACGAACCTACTAACCACTTAGACCTTGATTCCATTCACTGGTTGGAAGATTTCTTGGATGGCTACGAAGGCATCCTAATTGTAATTTCTCACGATCGCCACTTCCTGAACACTGTTTGCACGCACATCGCAGACATCGATTACGACACAATTATTTTGTATCCAGGTAATTATGACGACATGGTCGAGCACAAGATGCAGGCCCGCTCGACTGTTGAATCTGAGAATAAAGACAAAGCCAAAAAGATTTTGCAATTGCAAGAATTCGTAGCTCGATTCGCAGCTGGTCAACGTTCCAGCCAGGTGCAATCACGCAAGAAAGAGATGGCTAGATTGGCACCACAAGAACTCAAACGTTCGAACATTCAACGTCCATACATCAGATTTGAGCAAGAGAAACCGCTTGGTCGGGAGATTTTGCGCGTCGAGGGCTTAACTAAAGAGTTCGATGGTAAAACACTATTCAAAGATTTCCGCTTCGATGTATATCGCGGTGACAGAATCGCCATCATTGGTGGAAACGGTGTCGGCAAGACGACTTTGATTCGTTGCCTAATTGGTGAACTTGAGCCTGATGCAGGTTCTGTCAAATGGGGCGATGCTTCGGCCTGGAGTTATTATCCACAAGATTATCACGACGAAATTCCACATGGCACCACTGCTTATGACTGGCTTCTTCAATATATGACTGACGAAGGGCACCAGTTTGTTCGCGGTGTTTTAGGGCGCATGCTTTTCTCCGGTGAAGAAAGTCAAAAGGCGACCGAAGCGCTTTCCGGGGGTGAATCGGCACGCTTGTTGATGGCAAGAATGATGATGCGCAAAAACCCAATTCTAATTCTCGACGAGCCAACAAACCACCTCGATCTGGAAGCTGTAAATGCTCTCGGAGAAGGTTTGTCTTCTTTCCCTGGCACAGTCTTTGTCGTTTCGCACGATAGAGATTTGATTTCGGATGTTGCCACCAGAGTAATCTCGTTCACTCCAAAGGGTCTGATAGATTACAACGGCACCTATCCTGAATATTTGGAATCACATCGTTTTAAAGAATTCTCAAAATCAGGCAAACGCTAAAGTCAAAATCTATCTTCGGGGTTAAACATGTTTTCTACCCTACCTAAAACACGCATCGCTATTGCTGCGGCGTGTAGTTTGATGATTTTTTCGTC
>JACMKL010000675.1 GCA_014380105.1 Candidatus Melainabacteria bacterium | reverse complement strand
ACTTCAGCATGGAATACAAATACTTGGAGACTGTGGAAGGATTCGGCTTACCCGCCAACGCAGATACGTGGCAAGACCTGTTAGTCGTCCCAGAACTTCAGGCGCGCATGACCGTGCTCGACCGACACAACAACGTGGTCGCTCGCTTGGGGGACGATCAAGCACGGATCACCGGCCAAGGGGGCAACGAAATCCGCACTCGCCCAAAAGATTGGATTCCCGGCAAGTTTGTGCATCCCCATGACGCCTGCTTCGGACAGGATGGCAGTATTTTCGTGGCTGAATGGGTGGCTAGCGGGCGAATTTCCAAGCTCAAGCCACTCAGTTAAGAGAATGAGCGCGGATTGGAATCGCGGTTACTCGACATGATTTTAGGATTAAACAAACCTGTTCTGTCCTTTGCGATTGCCGTCGTGACGGCTGGTTGCTCGCCTATATTCGCGAGCGAGCCGATTGTTCCAGCCGCGTTTAACCGCGATATTCGTCCGATACTCTCTGATAACTGTTTTCATTGCCACGGGCCCGACGAGGCGCAGCGCAAAGCCGACTTGCGATTGGATACTGAAGCAGGCGCATTTGCGGCGCTGCCAAGCGGCGGTCATGCGATTATTCCCGGCAATATCTCCGAAAGTGAGCTGGTCCGACGCGTCATGACGGAAGACGACGATCTACGCATGCCCCCGCCGGACTCGAACCGCAAGTTAACACCGGCTCAGAAGGCTTTGCTGGTGCGCCCTGTTTGATCTGTGCGTCTATAATTTCGACTTTAGGATCTCTGACCAATTTGCCGTCTTGAAATGTCGAATTCGAGCGCAATTGTGTTTTGTCAGCCAGAGTGGTTGTCGTCGTAAACCCTTTGATGGTGCCCTTCTCAACATTCGGATTTGTCTCAATCTGACTGCCGTCTGGTGAGCGAGTATACATATTCCATTGCTTCGGTCCGCTTGCAACTATGTTGTGCAAACCTTTCTCATCGATGACAGTTTTACCTTGCCATGCTGCTGAATCAGCGCCACCATATTTGACCGGCTGCCCGGCTTTATTGGTGGCGTTCCAGTTGCCGTAGCCTTCTGCATTCGCGTCGCCAGTGCGAGAATGTTTCGTCCCCCACGGCGTTTCAAACGATTTTACTTCGCCTTTCCCATCGTATTCGACATTTTTGTATGTCATTCCGTTTGGAGATTCTTTGGTCGGCGCAGTCGTGAATTCAGTGATTTGACCAAGCGCATTTACTTTTTTCGATGAGCCGTCGCTGTTGTTGTGCGTGCCTGGTAGAAGGGCTTTTTGCTCGCGAACGCCCTTTAACTTCATGAACTGTTCTTCGTGGCTGGAAGCTGCATCCAAGCCTTTTGTGGTCAAATCTCGTTTGGTTTTAGCAGCATCATCTGTCTTACCAAAAAGGTTTTCGAAACTTGGAAATTCGGCACCAACGGCCCGAGATGCTTCGCCTAAATATTTAGAACTTTCCATCATCAAGCTGAGCGCAAACGCATTGCCTTTCGCTTCATCGCCTGTGCGTTTACTGGCATCATCAGCGCGATCTGGCGTTGCGCCAGGCTTTCTGTCAGCACTCACAGGCGCGACATTGTCGTCGTCGTCGACTTCTTTATGAGTTTGTGGTCTTGCCTTTGGGGTGTCTAACGCTTGCATGAAACATCCTCATACCCAACGCATGGGGTGCGTCGTCAGGTACATATAGAATCTGGACAGTTTCGCCTTCCGCATAACTGTTCAATTTCAATTTAAGCTGCACTTCTTTCAATTTTGTGACTTGCCAATATTTTCATGGACTGCTAAACAAATCGGCCGCATCTTCCAACTGTTTGCCATAAATCATCTGCATAAATTCAGCGCTGTATTTTAAACCGGGCGGAAAATCAAATTCCGAAACCGGCACACTGCCATACTTTTGAGCGCCAGTCTGAAATTGATAGCGCTTTTGCCCATTACCTAACAGCATGTAATACTCAAGTGGTACGCGCTCCACCAGCGGAAATTCGAAATATTGTCGCCAAATTTCTTTCGCTTGTGGTGGCAGTTTTATTGAATCATCCGCTATCGTCATCATCTGATCTTTCACAAACGGAACTTCCAATTTAGCCTGGAACGTATGCCCGAAGCCATCATTTGGGTCCAGGCGTCGATTAAGTGGCAGCACATATTGCCTGGCAGCAGCGCCTGCCATTTTCACTTTTGCGTAGCTGTGGTGGAAATTTTCCATTTTGGTGCTGTGCGGATACTTTGTGATGAAGCGTGCGTATGAATTTTTGCTTGCCACCTTCTGCCCTGGACGATAAATCACCACCGTCCATTCCGGCGGTTTCGCCACCAAAATCGATCCTGTATTGCTTTCTATTCTGATTCCCGCATCGCAAGCCTTAACCGTCGATTTGCCCCAGTTGCTCGACTGCTCGACTATCCAGGCTTTGACCATCGGCGGAGGAGCGGCATTGGCTACAAGCGCGGACTGAAGAGCCGCGCAGAAACTGACTGCCAGTATTTGTAACCTCACTCTCACAAGAGAACCTCAGAACCTTCTTTATATAGAGGTATAAATTAGCAAGAATTGCCCCCGAAGGGCCGGAGTTTTCTCCTGGAAATTCGATTTACGGGGTTGGTGGGTCCAAAAGTTCACGCTGCATTCACGCCTGCTTGACTACTATCTTCACATCGCCCCTGATGCCCCCAGGCTTCGTTTATATGACATACGTCAGTTTCTCGCCGGACGAGTCGGCTTTTACTCGCAACACACTTACTAAAGATGCTCTAAATTTTCTCGGCGCCCTAGTGATTGTCGTGGTCACCCTCATCAGTGTGGGCACAAGTCGCGCACTGGCAGCTGGCGATGACACTGGGCTGGGTAATCCGACCGGTGGACACCAGGCTAGATGGAACAGAGACAATCCAGAATCCGGTATGCACGACGGACAGCCTCGTCCTGATGCCAACTGTGCGTCTTCTCCTGTGCTCCATGAGTCGCGCCCAGCTCCTGACCGTACACAGCAGCGCACTTATCGCTTCAGCATTCCAGCCGAGCGGCAAAGACGTAGGAACAACGCTGGTGGTGCAGCCGGTAACGGCGGATATCAAAATATTCGTAATCGCGAAGATCCAAGATATCAACCGGTGCCAGCGGGCAACGCACTTCATGCTGCCGCCGCCACGCTCGGAGTCGATATGTTCCAGCAGATTGGTGGGGCACCACAACAACAGCTGCCGTCTGCAATTGCTGACATGCAGGGACAGGCACAAGGCGCTGGAGATGCTGCCCAAAATGCCAGCCTCAACGCTCTGGACGAATATATTCCAATGATAATTGCCGGCAACATCAACGTTGCAAACGAAGCAACAGGAACTTCCGGTAGCACTCGGGCACCATTTAGACCCGTCTCTCAGGCAATCGGAATGGTCCAGCAAATGTATCGACGTGTCTACCTTCCTATGGCTCTCCTTCTCCTGCTTCCTGGCGCTGTTATTCTTCAAATGAAGAATATGATTTCGCAATTCGCAATGCAAGACGATGACGCTTCCGGTGGACCTTTCAGCCACATCCTGCGAGGCATGATTGCACTTTTTCTAATTCCTTCGACACAACTGATTATGAGCTACAGCATTGATGTCGGAAACTCAATGACTTATGTGGTCGCGCAACAATTCTCAGCGCTCGAAATAGTCCAGTGGGCAAGAGCGCAGCAAACTGCAAAAGAAGCGCAGGGCAGACCAGTCAATCGCTTAGACCCACAGCCCTTCAAAGATCAAACTATGCAAATGTGCGCAGGCATGATCAATATGAGTGTCGGATACGGATTACTCATTCTGGCTGCCATGCAACTTGCGCTCAGTTGCTATTTATTATTGATGGGACCGATTGCTGCTGCTTTGTATGCGTGGCCAGGTAGTGTCGGGCGTCTGTTCAAGCCGGTCTTCATTAATTGGGTCAATGCGGTAGTGACACTTTCACTATGGCGCTTCTGGTGGATACTGATTGTTTTTGTAATGGTTACACGCATCCAGTGGTTGCGCGAAATTGGCGAATATGTCCCGAATACAGAGTGGGAAGCGCTGATGCTTGGCTGTTTCATGGTGATGATGATGTATGTTCCTTTTGCGCCGTTCGAACTGAAACCTGGAGAACTAGTAGATAAGTTATTGGAAAAAGCGAAGGAAATTAGTGCCAGCGGCTCAGCCGGAGGCAAGCAAGGCGGACCAGCGTAGTAGCTAGCTTTAAGTTTTCCTTGAGTACCGTGAGAGGACGAGCAGTGTTTATTTTCCAGAAACCGATTACAGCTTTAATATTGATAGTCGGTTGCACGGCATTTTTAGGTCTTGATTGTCTGACGGCATTTGCTGCTGGTTCTGATGATCGTTCCAATTCGCTGACCCTTGAGGAAGAGTACGAGAAGACCACTTACGATCGGGAGATGGATGCAAAAGCGAGGGCGCTGGAAGCAGATCCACGCCGCGCAACGAACGACCAAATTTTAAAGACCCGTGCTCTTGAAGCTGAGCGCCTAAATTCGAAGAGACACAAACCAAGCAACACGGCTCCGGCGGCCAAAGCAAAAGGTCAGGCTCAAGCCACTCAAGCTGGCAATTCTGCGGGAGATATTGCCCGGGAGCAGGCAGTTGCGGCAATTGATTATTCATCGCGCTTTCTAAGAAATTTCACCACAGAAAGAGGTAATCGCTGGAATACTTTTCGCGATAACGTTTTTGTGCCGATGGCAATTCTATTGCTCTTGCCTGGTGCCGTTCTGGCACAGGTCAAGGCTGTAGTTTCGCAAGGCGCACCGGTGATTGGACATGTCAGCCCCTTTGAAGGGTTACAACGGTCGTTAATCGCGCTCTTCTTGATTCCTGGTAGCTATTTGATCGTCAATTACGCGATCGATCTCGCTAACAGTATCCAGTACACGATTTCATCAGAATACAGAAACATGTATGGAACTGACATGTACGAAGATGCAATGTGTGCGGAAATTCGAGCTTTCGGTGTGCGTTATTTGGCCGAAAATGACAGTTCTTTGAGAACACCTCCTCCCAATTTGTCTGGCATTGGTCAGGGATTATTTTCACAAGCAGAAGGACGCTTGTGGGGCAAGCTGACAGACCCATGCTCTGGATTGAATATGGTGCCAGCCAACCGTGATGATGCCAGCATGCCAGCCTCTACAATTGCCGCGCGGGCCGTCTTAAATTCGACAAACGCTGGCGTTTGCACAGCCTGGTCAATTCTTTGCGCTTTTCAGATGGCCTTCTTCTATTACTTGTTTTTTCTTGGACCAATCATGGCAGCTCTATGGGTCTGGCCGCTAAAAGTCTTCCGCGATGCATTCCCCAACTGGTGCGAAGGTGTGATCACGCTTTGCTTTTGGAGCCTCTTTTGGACAACAACCACCCTTCTGATTGCCTGCTTTAAAGGCACCGACGATACGGGCATCTTCATGATCACCGCCCTCAACTTGCTTGCTACTGCTTCCGTTAAGCACGCCTTCGACTTTGCCGGTTTAGTCAAAGCGGCCGGTCAGAAAGCTGCCGAAGTGGCAGAAAAAATGAGCAAAGACGGTGGCAAAGCTTAGCCTTAAATCTATCGAGCTAATTTATTCACGCTGACTTCACACCCTCTTGATTACTATCTAGTCGTAGCCCCTGCCGCCCCCAGGACTAGATTTTATGAGAGACGATCTCAGAGCCGTAGTGCTCAAACAATTCGCGATCTGCGCTCTGACAGCGGTTCTACTTCTGGCTGGTGTCAGTGTTTCTGCAATTGCTCAAGATTCCGAAACTGGTTTGAGAGTTCAGGAAGCAAATTATATTAGGGAAACCGGAATAGAAGCGAAGGATGCCGCCGCGCTAGCTTTGACTACAGTTCCTGGTCCTCTCACCAACGCACAACAAGCCCGCGTATCAACGCTCAACCCTGAGCGGATGGCGATCAAAATGGATCAGCCAAAAAATACTGTCGCTGCAACTAAAGCAAAGACACAAGCGCAACAGGCCCAAGCAGGCAATAACGCCGGTGATATTGCTCGAGACCAGGCTGTTCAAGCAATCGATTACGCGTCGCGTTTCATGAAAAATTTCACCACCGACGGTGGCAACCGCTGGAATCGCTCTCTCTACACGTGCTTCATGCCAATGGCATTGCTACTTCTTCTCCCAGGCGCTGTTCTCACCCAAGTCAGAGCAATCATTGCCCAGGGCAATCCAGTTGTCGGGCAAGCAAGTCCACTTGAAGGCATTCAACGCGCCATCATCGGAATCTTCTTGATCCCGAGTACCTACCTGGTCGTCAATTACTCTATCGACCTCGGCAACAGCATCCATTACACCATCGCTTCCGAGTACAGACGTATACAAGGCACAGACATGTACCAGGATGCGATGTGTGCTGAGATCCGTGCTTTCGGAACTCGTAGTCTTGCTGAAAACTCTGGCTCACTCAACACTCCTCGTGCAGACCTTGCACCACGCGGAAGCGAACCATTTGCAAATTTGGAAGGTCGTCTCTGGGGCAAACTTGCTGACCCTTGCCTGGGACTTCTCCTTGTTCCTGGCAATCGCGATGACAACTCGATGCCACAAGGATCAGTCGGGGTTCGCATGATGATGAACGCCTCCAACGCTGGCGTTAACACCGCCTGGTCCATCCTCTGCGCTTTCCAAATGGCTTACTTCTATTACTTGTTCATGGTCGGACCAATCATGGCAGCCCTCTGGGTATGGCCAAACAAAATGTTCAGAGATGCTCTCCCATCCTGGGTTGAAGGCGTTGTAACTCTCGCTTTCTGGAGCTTCTTCTGGAACGTCACCATCCTCATCATCGCTCTTACTAAAAGTGAAGCATCGACCGGACTGTTCATGGTCACCGCCTGCAATGTACTCGCTACTTCTTCGGTCAAACATGCTTTCGATTTTGCCGGTCTCCTCAGAGGCGCAGTTGGCCAAGCCGAACGTCTCGGAGCAACAGCAGCAGCTCAAGCAGCGAAAGGCGGCGGCGGCGGCGGAAAGAGCGGCGGAAAATCTGGTGGCAAGAGCGGCGGCAAGAAATCGGCAGCCAAAGAAAGCGCTCCAGAAACACCCGCGGCAAAACCAGCTCAAGTCGAATCCCCAACCCGCGTTGCAGCAGCATCACCAATCGCAAACCCGGTTGTCGCAGAGCACGACGAAGAAAATCCAGCAGTCGCAGCAAGAGTACCTGCAGTTCTCACACCAAAAGCACTACCTGCAATGGCCACCGCAATCGTCCGCAACGCCTCTCTGCCACCATCCACTGCAAACGCCCGCAGCGAAATCCGTTTTGCAGCAAACGACCCAACCGTTATCGAAGGCATCGAGCAATCATCGCAATGGCGTCAAGTGCCAGTCTTCAATAAAGCGACCGGACTCTGGATGGACCCAACTGGCAAACTGCCACCATCGGCTCAACTTTTCAGAATGTTCTCGAGAGACTCAGTAGACAGCAACCTCGGCAACTCAATCCAACCAGTAATGGCTTACCCAACAAACGTTCCAATCGTAGACCCTGACACACTCATCGCTCCGGAAGCAGCAATCGAAGAGAGCGAGCAAATCGAAGAAACTCAGGAAATTGCCCAAACTTTCGAAAACGAAATTCAAACCGAAATAGCAAACGCAGAAAAAACAGAAACAAAGGAAGACGCAGAAATGAACTCTACTAAATCAGCCCAATACCTCGACGAAAAATTCAGCGTTCCACCTCCTCCAATGACTGTGCCATCGATCATCAATCGTTTTGATTACGCAACTTCCGTCTCCGACATCCCAATGGAAGCGGTAGATTCCAAATTTTCCCAAGAATTGCTCTTGAAGCTTGCTGAAGTCGCAAACGAAATCGAAAGTTTCGAGCCAAGAGCGGCAATGCCAGGAGCACAAGCAATGCCAGCATTGCTTCAACCGAGCTTAAGCGCCGCCAACTACGACCAGGAAATGCACCAAGCATGGGCTGAAGAAGCAGACGTCGTCACAGTTGTCGACTACACAAATTTCGCCGCCAAGGCTGTTGAAGCTCAGCAAGCAGCTCGCACAAACGCCGCTTCACCACTGGCTAACGTGCTCGGCAATCGCGGTT
>JACMKL010000674.1 GCA_014380105.1 Candidatus Melainabacteria bacterium | reverse complement strand
GTAAATGTCACGCAGGCCACATTACAGAAGAGCTATCACTTAATCCTTGTATGCGCTTGGATTGAGCGCTTTGCAACCCGTTTGGGCATTTGATTTTGGGGGTGCATAGAGAGGTTTTTCGAACCTTTTCTTGCACACCATTAATCTGATGGAGCCTAGTATTGCTAGCGGAGCACCCTGTTACAAAATTTACTCTTGGCAAGTTCGATTTCGTCCAGTTCTCTGGACTATTTGACGAAAATGCTAGCGGGAGCTATCACCGTGTCTAAGTGACTTATTCATCCGGACTGCCTGGTCGACCAACGGTGCCAGCGCATAATTTCAGCGACCGAAGGGGCAAAAGCAAAACAGCCCCGCGCGGCATGCGGGCGGTCGCCGTCGAAAATTTCGCCGGTAGTTCCAACAGCCGACTCACCTTCCAAATTTTGAAATAGAGGCTGCAAAATTGTATTCACCGTCTGAAGTGTGTCCGGCGAATTGCCGTGCACGTTGACGTAAGCATCCAGATAATGACCGATCAACCACGGCCAGGCTGTGCCCTGGTAATAACTGAGGTCGCGATGATATTGGTCGGCGTGCGCGAGCCCGCATCCGTATTTTCCTTGATAGCTCTCGTCACTTGGAGCAAGCGTGCGCACTCCCATCGGAGTGAGCAAAAAGGCATTTGTGGCATTCAAAATCGAACGCTCTTGTTCTTTTGTAAGTGCCCGATATGGCATCGAAACCGCCAGCAACTGGTTTGGTCTGAGGGTATCGTCGTTGGTCTGATCACCCAATCCGCGCCCGTCAATGACGTCGAACAAATAGGACGTATCGGCGTTCCAGAAGCGTTGCATTGATTTCTGCGATTGCTCGCGCAGCCTCTCTAGTTGTGCGCTCATCGCTGATGTGTGCCCTGATGTCTGCGCAAAAGTGGTCAGCACCGAGAGGAAATTAAACCAGAGTGCTTGAATCTCAACCGGTTTTCCGGCTCTCTCAGTAATTGGAAATTCCGCGACTTTGGAATCCATCCAGGTCAACGCTTCGTTGCGGCGGTGGCACAGTAAAAGTCCGTCTTTGGCATCAACTCTGATACCGTCATTAGTGCCTCTTAAGAAGTGATTGGCCGCTTCTTCGAGATACGGAAGTTGTTCTTTTAAAATGTCGATATCTTTAGTCGCTTTGACATATTGATAGAGCGCCCAAGCCCACCACAGTGTCACATCGGCAGATTTATACTCAGGCTCGCCAGAGCTCTCTAAGTTGCGCGAGGGCAACAGACCGTCTTTTAATTTGGCAGGTAATCCAAGCAAAATTTTCTTGGCTTTGTCATAGCGATGCGTAGATAAGGTCAAGCCCGGCAATGATGCCAGCGTCCAGCGCCCAAAATCCGAAAACCACGGATAACCAGCAAGCACTGTCAGTTTGTCGGAGCCGTCCTTGTCGCGCACAATAAACTGGTCGCAGGCAATTGTAATAATGCTGTTTCGCACCGATTTAGGCAAGTTTGAGCGATCGAGCAATTTGCGTTGACGCTTGAGATTGGTCAAAACGGGCGCATTCTCTTCAATTAGTTCAGCCGGTTTATCGAGAGTGGCAGCCACTATTAAGGGCGCATCTTCAGTCAAGTTGGCAGTTAGTGTGCCAACCAGAAGTAAGTCTTCTGAATCTTTTTCACCACGCGCCGATTCTTCATGCCAAATGAAGTCCCACCACCACTGACGCTGGGGTTCGTATTCGCCTTGTGACCAGGACAGGCAGAGTCTACGGTCTGCTTCATTGAGTCGGACTACGGACCCGCGCGGAGAGACAAATTGAGGATAGTGAAATTCTGATGAGCCATTGACCTGACTGTGAAAAGACCTGAAACCAGCCAGGAAGCGTACTTTTATCTGTGCTGTCACTTTCGTTGATGTTATGCCCGGCACCAGATAATAGTTTGCATAAAGCTCATTGGTTCCCCATTTGAGCGTTAACTGCTTGACCAGATAATGTTTGCCTATTGCATAGACCCAGGTTGGAGTAGGCAAAGTCGTAAAGGATTCGATAAATTTGTAACCGGTAGGCGATACCACGCCCGATGCCCATTCGTTGGTGGTCAGCTCGAAAACTTCATCGTCGATCGTGACAATTTCATCTAGTTTGGAAAGAATAATATGACGGTCGTGCGGCGGATTCAGCGCAGACACTAGAAGTCCGTGATAGCGTCTGCGATTGGCCCCGGAGATGGTGCTTGCCGAATATCCACCCAGTCCATTTACTACGAGCCATTCTCTGTGATCCGCGCCAGCCGTCGGATACCAGACCGGCACATCATAGGTGAGGTCCGGATATTTTTGTTTTAGCCAGCTAATTAAACCGAAGGTCATTGAATCTGATCGTACCTTCTTGCCATGATGTTTGCTCGGTTTTCGGGCT
>JACMKL010000673.1 GCA_014380105.1 Candidatus Melainabacteria bacterium | reverse complement strand
ATCAATCGCAAATGGAAAAACGCATGTCTCTGGATAAGATTGACGTTATGCGTTTCCTTCGCTCAATACCCTCTGCTGCCAACCATTCTAATTTTTGGCTGGTGCCTTTGGGAAAAGGAGTTCGCTTCAGCAAGAACGCAGATCCGTCTGGTGTGAAGGTCGGTGGAATTCAAAGGCTTTTGATGCTCCGCGAGGTGTTGCTTTTCGCTGATACTGTAGACGTTTTTGCTCATCCAGACGGCGAAGCAAGTGAATGGTGCATTAAAGCTGGTGGAGTGTCCTTTTCGCTGACTCTCACAGCTGAAAGTAACAGAGGTTTTTCTGGGGAGGGGCAGGCACTGTTCGATATTGCTAATGCAGAACAGTTAAAAATTGCGTCCGTTCGTGCACTTCTTAAATGGCAATCTTCGATAGATGCGACTGAGTTAGCTCAGGCGTGTGAGATGGATAATCGCAAAGTATTGAATATTTTGGGTGTGTTAGGTTCGAGAGGCTTGGTTGGATTTGATCTACAGCAAAACGCGTACTTTCACAGAGAAATGCCATTCGATCTTGATTCAGTTGCAGACATGCATCCGCGCTTAAAAAATGCATGAAAATTACTTGAAGCAGGTAAAGTCAAAATTCTGGTGAAAAGTGCCGACCATGTTGAAGCTTTGGTTGAAGGTTCGGACGTATCGCATCAAGTAAAGCTCACACTGGAAACCCATTTCTGTAGTTGCCCATGGCACTCCAAGCATCAGGGTTTTAGAGGTCCCTGTAAACATGTTTTGGCAGTAATGTTGATGGGCGAAGAAAATTTAGACAACTGAGATTTTTGCGAGTAAAAATGGTTACCAAGTTACAACGATTTGAGACCTTAGTCCTTGAGGGCAATCTTGAAGGATTGAAAGATTTTTTGCGTAATGAGTCACCGCAAGATTTACACAACTATTCAGCTAAGTCGCTTTCTATTTATAAGCGGATTCACAGAACCGTTCCGTGGAATGATGGCCGAATCTATAAATTCCTACCGAATGAATTTTTTCCGGAAGAAACCTCTTTCGCCTGCAATACTGCGCTAGTTGCAACAACTGCCAGTGATAAATTAGCGAATACACTCCGGTCAACTTTTGACATTGCTGCTTTTGACTATGAATTCATCGAGTCTTTAAAACCAGCTGCACTGCAGAGTTTTGGTAGCGCGATACTAGAGGGCGGTAGATATGGCTATCTAGATCTAGTTCGCAAAATGATGAAGAGTGAACTGTGTGCTAAACCCAAAACGGACGATTACATTTATGCTTGGATAAGTAGGTCAGGCTTAGAGCGCAATATGTCTGACGAATTACTCAAGACTTGGATTGATGCAAATGGTGATTTCTTAGCTGAGGACATTTGGCGTTTTTTTGAATTGGAAGGTACTGCAGAATCCAGTCTTACAAGCTACGATCGCGGCAATCAGTTTTGGTCAGACCTTTTCGTAGAATTTTGTCACCGTGGATTGTTGCCTCGTCAACGCGTCTTGAAGTCGAGTCTGGAAGCCCTCAACCGTGGATTTTCGAAGTATCACTCAGAATGGTTTTCACGATTGCATGAAAAACTAAGTCCTACTGCTGAAGAGAGAATGACTTTACTAAACGAATATTATTCCCTGCTCAGCAGCTCAGTTGCCTCGACAGTAATTCTCTCCCTGAATTCTCTGTCGATTATTGCCGAACAAAAATTACTTGAAGAAGAAAAATTCTTGCGCTCTGTCGCTCCGGTTTTCTTTAATCGAGATAAAAAAACAATTCAGTTAGCAATGAAGCTTTTCACCAAAATCTCCGCTACTAATCTGGAGTTTGCAAAAAAGGCCTCTTTCCTTGCTATTGACGGTTTGCAGCATGAGGCAACAGACCTGCAAGAACAGATTCTTTCTTTTATCCAAAAGTTCGGCAAACCAAACGATGAAGCCCTGAGTGCTAAATTAGACACGTACAAAGCTTATTTGTCACCACTCGTCTCGAATAAATTTGCTGAAATTCTAGGGCATGGTAATAAACCAGAAGTGGTGCACACCGAAGGGGAAAAGGCTTATGTATATGCTCAGCAACCTTCCCCAGCTTGGCCTTTAGGTCACAAATCTCAGATAATTCCAATAAGTTCCATTGAAGAGTTTTCGGCCAAGGCACTCTATTGTATGGAACATCCCGAAAGCATTTTAGAGTTTGAGCGTGTTATTGACGCATTGGCAACATTGCCAGACCTGTCGACTGTAGATTTTGCTAGCAAGTGCAAACCAATTCATGCGCGCGCAAAGAAAATCCTCAAAAGTAATTCTGTAAATCTTTCATCAATACTTTCTTTCTTCTTATTGCACTGGATTGAATCTACAGAAGTTGTGCTAGTTGAAAGTAAAGATTCCATGGACATTTATTCGGGTCTGACAATCTTAAAATTGGCGAATGTTCTAAGACTAATACAAAGACAAGTATACCTGCGCCCGTTAAGCAGCGCCTGTTTTGAAGGTGGTTGGATTGATGCGGAATCATTTTTAGAAAGATATCGACATTGGCAGCAGGCTGGAGAGGTCATTTCTGGATCGGATTTCGCTATTGCAATGGCAAGGATTCCGCCAGACGAACGAAGCAAAATAATTGATTCCAGTAAGCTAACAGAGGTTCATCACAGGCTTTTTGAGCGCTCGCTTCATAGTTTTGCTGATTCGCCTGAAACCCTAGTTGATGCTTGTGCTCAAACTCTGAGCTCACCATCGGATAAGAGGGCTGTCTGGAACATGCGTAACTTCTTCAGTCCTCGAGCTCCTGAAAGTTTAGACATGGTGCGACTTGCCGCCTGGACATTTCCAACGCTTCGGGAGTGTATTCACTCGTTTGGAATTGATGATTCAATAAACGTCATCAGGGAGACAGATCCCCGTTTTCGTCTGTTATACACCTACTTTGAAATGTTAGTTGAAAGTGGTGCACCCTTGGAAAAATCTGCACTCGATCTCATGCTGATTGGTTTGCTGGCAAGTGAACCAGAATTGACGAGCTACTCGAAGGATGCGTTGATTCTGGCTATTCAGGAAAATCGTTTTAATCCACTACACTTAGGTTCAATATTACGTAATTTCCTACACGGAAACAGAGCAAAACCTAAGCGTCTGGCAGCCTCCTTAAAAGAAGTTAGCCGCGTGAGTTATCAACACACAGATGCCGTCATACAGTTGCTTGGGAATGCCTTTTTTGGTGAAAACGACTATTTAAATCGGGAAATTTCTGCAGTGCTCGAATTACTTTTGGAACTCCTAACAGAATCGAAGCGCAAATTTGACTTTCCTGAAGCCCGAAAATATCTTGCGGAAATACCACTTACAGGTAAAACAGCTAAATTAAGCAAGCAAATTTTAAAAGACTTCTAAATTGCCTTATCGCAAGCGCCTTAGCGCAGGCTGGGCTCTTCGACGCGTGCTGTGACAAGCACTTCGTCCACAGTCTTGTGCATGATGATGGTGCGTTTTGCAAGTTCGTTGAAGAATGAAGGATGTGGAACGCAAACTTCTGGTGGCACTGCACCACGCTCCATGATTTCTCCAGTCAAAAGCATGTTGGCGACAATTGATGGTGGCACCCCAGTGTCGAGTGCACCGCAGGAGAGGTTCCATTCTTTATGAGCCATGACAGTTGTTTCTAATGTGACAGTGGTTGGCTGTCCGTTGCGTTTGCCTTTCACTTCCACGCGCACAACTTCGCAATCATCTGGTGGCAAATCGGATTGTGGAAATTGATTGATCAAGTGACCAAGGATTTTGCGTGGAGTAAATTCTCCTTCGCCCGTTTTCACTTTCTCGCTGCCACCAAATCCGAGATCGACAAGCAGTTTTAGTTTCTCGTGAAACTCAGGCGGCAAGCCAAGTCTGAAGGTCACGTCCTTAACACCTTTGTGTTCGTAGGTTTTAGGTAGCGTCAAAACTTCTGAGTGCAATGTCAAAATGGCGCGGCATGCACCAACAGGTTGCGGGAATTGCACAATTCTTTCGCCCGACATTGGTGGTTTCGCGCGATACTCTCCTGCCTCGAAAACCATTGGCTCTTTCGTGTATTCATCGAGGATTGTGTCGATTGCATAAGGTGGTTGGAGTGGGTGATCGACAGTGACGAAGTCGACGCAGCCCACATAAATGTCGATGGAATGTACTTCATCAAGATCACCAGCGCCGGCTGCTGCCATGATATTGGTCATGCCAGGTGCCGCTCCCATGCCAAGTATGGCTGTAAGACCTTTGCTTCTGAATTGATCGCTGAGTTCAAGTTGCTCTTTAGTGACGTGGAATAAACCGCCCAAATCCATGTAGTGGCAACTACAATCAAGCGCGGCTTTCATAACATCGACGTTGAAATAATATGGTGTCGAATTGATCACCATGAATGCTTCTTTGAGAACTTCGTTTAGTGACTTTGGTTCTTTTAAATTGCAGAAGGCCGCTTCTAATTTTTTGCTGCCGAGCTGGTTTTTTAGTTCTTCGGCTTTCTCTTTATTGAAGTCGGCGATGACGATGCGGTCATACTCGCTAAATTCGGCAAGGTCACGGACTATCACTTGTCCCATTGCTCCGGCGCCACCGAGCACTACGATTGTTTTCATGAGGTAAAACCATCCACTGTCTGCAAAGTACCGAAGCCAATAAACGGCAGGTCGGAAGGCCGCCTGCTCGTATTTACGCCAGGCGACAAGTTTAGCAAACGCAATTAGCTACAGGCGACTGACGCGCATGCGCGGTCTCCCGATAAATCTCTCTATAAATGTAGGATCAGTTTAGTAGCGGCTGTTGGTTGTTGAACCTGAACCGTTGGCAGAATCATCGCCGTAAGAAGCGACGCCGCTGGCACCTGGAATGTACTGGTGCAATTTCGGTCCACCATTACCCGTGCCGCTGTTGCTTTTGAAAGTTCTGTATTGCAAACCAGATGTCTTTGGTTGGAGTACTTGCCCCGGTATATAAAGGTTGCCCTCAGGGTTAGCGCCCGGCAGGTCGCTTCGCATTGCATCTCCAGGAGTTTGGACATTGGCGCCCCACTTCACTTTCTTGATGCCGGAGCCGTTATTCTTCTCGACACGATTGGCGCCATAAAAATTATCGCCAGGAGTCTGAATGTTTGCTCCCCACGGCACTTTTGGGAGGAGTGGGTTGGCTTGCGCCCCGCCTTGTTGAAGCCCTCGGGCCGTTTGGCTGAGAGTACCTGAGCCTATGTAGGTGCCGGATGGGTCAACTAAGCCGACATTGTTCTGATTGACGACTCGAGCGCCGCCAGAATTGTAGTGATAGTTGTAACTACCCTGCGCGATTGCGGGGCTTACAAAAGCGACAGCCATGATGACTGCGCTTGCGTTTTGGAGGAGTTTTTTCATATCGAAGTCCATGTGATGCGAGGACCTGAGTTCTTAGTAAAACGGAAAAGATGCCTAAAGGATTCGCGCAGGAAGGGCGCGAACAATATTTCTCTCAAACCTGTGATTTAGAGGAGAGAAAGAAGCTGTTGGGCTGTCCAGGAGCTGAGAGCGAACGCACTCAAATAGAGGAAAAGCGTGCGCAGACGGGCTGGTGTGACTTGAGTCGCAACGGCCACCTGGACCTTACTCTCAGGGCGTCGATTGGCGCCCGAAGGATGCCTGTTTTGCCTATTCATTGGGATACCGCCAGTAGTAAGTGTGTAGGAACTATAGATCAGTAGTAAAGCTAAAGGAAGTAGCTACTTTACATTCTAATGTAACAAATTTAATCTGAGTTCGCCAGTCCCCTGGGAGCTATTTCTTCTTTTAAAGAGATTTTTCGCAAATATGTTTTGGCGAAAGTGCTGAAAACGCTCTGCAGGTAAGAAAACTTCAAGCATCAACTGTTTAAATTTCGCCCGAAATTTCAAGCGTTGACTGTAAAAAATTCAGCGAAATTTCATCCGTCAACGGATGAGATTTTGAGGCGGGCGAAGGGTCTCGGAGCTTTTTGAATTCAAAATACCAGCGTTTTTATCAAGCACTAACGACCCCTATCCAGTCACTTTCATTTTAAGCTGGCAAAGTTAGCGCTCTTTTGTGCGCTGTTGTTTCCAACGCATCATCTAATGGAGCAAGTTCGATTGCACCATATCGACGGGTCAGTGCTTGGCGAATCAAGGTATCAGTAAAAACTGGATTTTTCGGAAGCAATGATCCATGCAGATATGTGCCGTATATGTGTCCGACTTGAGCGCCTTCGCCCTTGTCTTCTCCATTGTTTCCGTTGCCTACAATAACTTGACCGAGTGGCTTCACTCCGGAGCCTAAAAATGTTTGGCCGCTGTGGTTTTCGAATCCCACTAGTGTCGAGTCATCTTCACGACGAATGAGTACGTTTCCTATCATGCGACGGTTTCCGGCGACCGTGTAAGCGTCGATCAGGGAGATGCCCTTCAGCTCTTCTCCTTCGTGCGGCTTGTAATAATGTCCGAGTAGCTGATAACCACCACAAATGGTCAGAAATACCGCTCCCTGCTCAGCTGCTTTTTTCAAATCTTGCGATCGTTTGACAAGGTCTTGAGCAATTATTTGTTGCTGCTTGTCTTGACCGCCTCCAATAAAGTAGAGGTCGAAATGCTCCGGGTCTGCTGCCTGGTCAAGCCCGATGGCGCTGACTTCTACATCTATATTGCGCCATTTTGCTCTTTGAGTAAGAGCAATAATATTTCCACGATCTCCGTAGATATTTAAAAAACGGGCATATAGATGTGCGATTCGTAATTGCATGATGCTTAAATGACTCGTGCGATTTAGGGTCGGTGCTGGTAATTATAACGAGGAGAGTGCTTCACAAAATTTGCACAAAATCGGTGATTTGGTTGTGAAAGAGTATACGTACGTTTTCAGGATTGATACCACCGGTGGAGCGCACCATATTTGGTTCCAGTTTGACATCGGTCGAAAGTCTGATAAAAACTAGTACCGCGTGAGGTCTCCAGTTCTTGATAAGTGGTTGCCATGAAATAAAGTGGTGCTGAGCCTCTTGGGATTTCTCCCCAATATGATTTTGGACCCCTTTGCTTAAAATATTAGCGTTTTTTAAGGTTGTGAATAACTGCACCAGAACTGGATTTTGGAAGATACTTTGTACACGTGTTTCAAATTACATGTTTTGCTACTACTACTGACTGGAATATCTGAGCTATGATGGCTTTCGTTAGATTCAGGTCATTGCGAAGGAGTGATTACTACTATGAAGAAGGGGTTTGCAACCTTACTTACCGCATTAGTTGCCGTAAGTGCGAGCACCTTAGTCAATACGTCTGCTGCTTATGCGCAGGGTGCTAGTAATGTCAGCGAACTTACTGACGTAGTGGGGAATGAATGGGCATACAACGCGCTCAAAGAGCTCGTTAACAGCCCATGCCACATACTCGTTGGTTATCCGGACAGAACTTATCGTGGACAAAAGTCCACCACACGTTTTGAATTGGCTGCGGCGCTATACAAATACGAACAGTGCATTACCGAAAGGCTTGCATTGAAAGCCGACAAAGCGGATTTGGAAAAATTTGCTGCGTTGTTGGAAGAGTTCCGTGGAGAACTCAACCACCTCAAAGCTCGCGTTGATAGCTTAGAAGCTAGAATGCGCGCTGTAGAAGAAAAGAATATCGAGCAAGACATGAGACTTGCTTATGCTGAGCGCCAAAAGGGCTTCCTCTGGGAGCGCGTGGTGAAGGGAACTGCTATCGACGTACGTGATATTGGAGTTGGCGTGTACCGTGGTGCACGTGGTATCTACCAATACTTGTTCTAAGAACGGATTCTGTTAGCTTAGCTTGATCTGATCTACCTTAAACTCCCGAAGGTTAATACTGACGGGAGTTTTAGCGTGATCATTTTATTGTTTATTACAGCGTAAAATTGCAGGGCGAAAAATGTCTACTGATAGTCGCCAGTCAGGATCTGAGGCGGATGTTGAATCATCTGCCTTCAAATTCTCACTGCCCAAAAAAATGTTTTCAAGTGAGTTGGTCTTTGCTCTCGATATTTGCGAGCGCGCTGGCGTTGTTGCCATGGAGCATTTTGATAAAGGCATAGATGTCGAATCAAAAGAAGACGGCAGCCCTGTGACAGCGGCTGATAAAAAATGCGAGCGACTAATTCGCGAAGCAATAGCTCAAAAATTTCCACATGACGCAATTCTCGGTGAAGAAGAAGGGGAAAGCGAAAAAAATTCCAGCGCACCGCGCAGATGGATAATCGATCCGATTGATGGCACATACAACTACGCGCGAGCAATTCCGATTTTCTCTACGCTTTTGGCGCTGGAAAAAGACGGCGAGATTGTTCTTGGAGTTGTTTACAACCCAGCGATGGACGAAATCTTTTGGGCTGAAAAAGGTCTGGGTGCTTTTCGAAACGGAAAACGTATTCACGTCTCCGAAATTCCTGAATTGGGAAATTCTCAATTCAATTTTGGCGCCCTCAGTCGAATTCATGCGGCAGGACTTTGGGGTGGCTTCACCAGGTTGGTCGAGACGACAGTTCGTCAACGCGGACTGGGTGATTATTTAGGTTTTGCACATGTCTTTGAAGGCAAAGCTGAAGCTCATCTGGAAGTCGGTGTGAAGGTCTGGGACCTTGCGCCTATGAAAGTGATAGTTGAAGAAGCCGGTGGCACTTACAGCGACTTAGAAGGCGGCAAATCCGTGCACACAGGAAGTTGCCTCGTTTCTAATGGGAAAGTGCATGAGCAGTTCCTTTCCACGTTGAAAGGCTAAGACGCTCTGATTCTTCTAACTCCCTGTTTCAGCCATTTTGACGGGGGTCACGGTAGAATGACTTGCCGGCCATCGCAATTACGATTGGACGGTGGGGAGACCAACTCGGGTAATCTCGATGTTTAAGGCTGAATGGACAAAATCTATGCGGGCGCGAATGGCGCTCGTCATGTCTTTGTCTAGTGTTGTGCCTGTCGTGATTTGTCACTTGATAGTGGTCGGCATCAACGGTGCCAGATTCACCGACATCCTCTGGTATCTTCCATTGATTCCGATTTTGATTGGTATCAACTGGTTTCTTTCAGGCATTATTTTGGTGCCGCTGCGCACTCTTTTAACTGAGACCACGAAGCTCGCAACGATGGACATCAGACAGCGACTCGAAGTTGAGCCAAACGAACCATCCGAAACTGCAGAGTTGCGTAAGTCATTCAATAAATTGTTGAATCGTCTGGAAGAATCGCTCAACATTCAGTGTCAATTCGTTGCTGACGCCAGTCACGAATTGCGTACACCTTTAACATCAATTCAAGGTTACACAAAACTCCTGCTCCGGCGCGGAGCCTCTATCGATGCGCATCTGCTTGCTGAAGCGTTGCAAACAATCTCTGATGAATCGGGACGTTTGATTCGTCTTGTCTCCGACCTTTTACAGTTGGCACGTGCAGATGCCGGTCAGGCAATTATCAATCAACAAAATGTCATCGACATGCGTGATGTTCTAGTTTCAGTTGAAGACACAGTCACTGTGATTGCACCGGAGCAAATCGAAATCCAGTTCATCATGCCATCTCAGCCTATTTTTGTCTTTGCTGATAGCGATAGACTCAAACAAGTTTTTCTCAATCTCACTAACAATGCTATCAAGGCAACACAGGCTGGCGGCAAAGTTACAGTTACTCTTAGAATGAGTAATCAACTTGCAATCGTAAGAGTTATTGATACCGGTATTGGTATCGCGCCAGCTGACCAACAAAGAATTTTTGATCGCTTCTATCGAGTAGAACGTTCGCGTGTTCGCAGTCGCCTCTATGGTGGTGGCACTGGTCTTGGATTGGCTATTGCACTAACTATCATCAAAGCCCACGGTGGAAGCATTGATCTCGAAAGTGAATTGAACAAAGGTTCTACCTTCACTGTTCGTTTGCCAGTTGCTGATGAAAAAACAGGCAAGAGCGACACTGAGAAAAAGAAGACAGCAGAACTAGCTCGTATGGAAACCGCTCGAGAGGAAAGAGAAGCTCAGACATCTCAATCTTCTCAAGCGGCTTCATCAGAAGCTTAAGCTCAATCTTTAGAATGCACCATTTACAGTGGCATTGCTAACTGTTGCACAAAAAAACGCACCGCCGAAGCGATGCGTTTTGAATTTTTCGTAGCTAACTCTAACGGTGTTTGCGTCAGCTTATTTCTTGGCTGCAGCCTTCGCTGGAGCGGCCTCTTTTGCCGGAGCTTTAGCTGGAGCGTCTGCTTTTGCTTTCTTCGCAGGAGCAGCGGCTTCTTTCTTCTCTTCATTAGAAGCTTTCTTGGCAACTACGCGAGCAACAACTTCTTCTTTAGGATTCAAAATTGTGATGCCTTCAGGCAATTTCAATTCGCCGAAGTGCAAACCTTGGTCGATTTCAGTAATTACTGAAACATCAGCTTCGATGAAGTCAGGAATGTTGCCTGGCAAGCATTCAACTTCAGCGTAGTGGAACACTTCCAGCAATTGTCCGCCTTGAACGGTTACTGCTGGAGCGACGCCAACAAACTTCATAGGAACGGTTACTGTCAGTTTGCGTTCCATGTCTACTTTGTAAAGTTCGACATTCAAAACCAGGTGAGTGGTAGAGCGACGTTGAACATTGCGAATAACCACATTGGCTGGTTTGCCGCTCAGATCGACTTCGATCATGTGTGAGTAGGCTTCACGTGGAAGACGACCAAATTCTTTGGCATCGAGTTGAAGACTTTCGGATTCGAGACCGTTTCCGTAAAGGGTCGCAGGAAGTTTTCCTTCGCGTCTTAGCTGGTTTGGCGTCTTCTCTTCGCGAGCTTGAACACCTAACTTAAACTTCTCCATGTCAGCTATCCTTATAAATACCTAAGCCTGAAACCGACGACAAACTCCCCGAATACAGGGGAGTGAGAGCTGGGGTGCAAGGATTCGAACCTCGGAATGGCTGGACCAAAACCAGCTGCCTTACCGCTTGGCGACACCCCAATTACTGCGTCATCGTGCATTTTATTGAACTGTCGGCTGTTATGTCAACGGCAAACGTCTACTTCGGTAACAAGTGAAACCTTAGAAGAGATGCGGATTCGGCTTGAAATCCGTTTTAAGGAGCTGGCTTAATTTGTTGCGCCTGCGCTACAAGCGCTCTTGCGAAATCAAGCGCTGCTCTTGTGTCGCCTTCACCGCTTGCCATTTGTGCCAATTGTTTAAGACGATCGTCGCCCGCCAGAGTCCTCACCGAAATATTTGTCTGATTGGCAGTCTGCTTTTTCGAGACTTCCAGATGGTTGTCAGCTACTGCCGCAATTATCGGTTGATGGGTGATGCAAAGAATTTGATGTGATTTTGACAGAACGGTGAGTTTGTCGCGCACAGCCTGGAGTGCCTTTCCGCTCATACCTGTGTCGATTTCATCGAATATGACCGTTGGGACATGGTCGCCTCTGGCAAAGATAGATTTGACAGCCAACATCATTCTGGAAAGTTCGCCTCCGGAAGCAATTTTGGAAAGCGACATAGGAGGCTGTCCTGGGTTTGGAGCAATCAAAAACTCAAGTCGGTCTAATCCGGTTTGTTGAGCCTCCTCAAGGCGCTCTACTTGAATATGGAAAGCGGCTCGCTCCATGCCAAGGTCTTTCAATTCTTTTTCCACTTTAGTGGCAAGACTCTCAGCAAGTTTTTGACGCGATGCCGAAAGACTTTCAGCCACTTTGAGGAGACGACTGTAAAGACCAGCTTCTTCTGCCTTCAATTGATCTATTTTTTCGGTGGAATGAGTAAGGTTGTCAACCTCGATTCTGAGCGCGTCACGCGTTGCGATCGCACTTTCTAAAGTCGGACCATATTTTTTCTTGATACCGGTCAGAAGCGAAAGGCGCGATTCCAGGTCGTTTAATGCTTCAGGATCCAGGTCCAAACTATCTCTGTAGCGCCGCAATTCCCCAACCGTTTCTTCCAAATGAAAGAGTGCAGTCTTAAGAGGCTCGGTTAAGGCTTGAATCGTTGAGTCATAACGCTCGGCCTTCTCGAGCGCCGATAGAGCCTCCTGAAGGCTGTCTAAAGCTGGTTTTGAATTGTCTGAATCAGATGCTTCGCCTTCGCCGTTAAGGAGCATGCGCGCCTCCGAAACTGCCTCTTCCAGCTGACGAGCGTTGCCCAGTCTATTTTGATCCTGGCTGAGTTTTTCGTCTTCATCAATTTCGGTCAAATGGGCTTCTGTCAATTCTTCCAGCTGGAAAGATGCAAAATCGAGCCGCCGCGTGCGTTCTTGCTCTGACATTTCCAAATCGGAAATTTCAGCCAGCAATTCTTTTCTTTGCAAATGAAGCAAGCGCACTTCTTCAATCATTTTTCGGTGAGCGTCAGTGCCCAAACTGTCGAGCATCTCAAGCTGAGACTGAGGCGACATCAAAGTGCGCGCTTCGTGCTGCGCGTGTACCGTGATCAAAAACGATCGCAATTCGTGCAAGTGAGAGTGATTAACGAGAGTACCGTTAATTCTGACTTTTGAGCCTTGCTTGGTGATTTCGCGACTGACATTCAGCGACTTCGAATCTTCATCCACCAATTCTTGACTCTTCAACCAAGCTTCAACGCGTGGCGTCGGCGCGAAAGTTGCTTCGATGCGAGCACGCTCAGCACCAATACGAATAAATTGTGGGCCGACTTTGCCGCCAAGCACAGCACTTAGCGCATCCATCACAATTGATTTCCCGGCACCAGTCTCACCGGTGACGATATTTAGTCCGCGCGACCAATCGATCTTGATCTGTTCGATCAGCGCAAAATCTCTAATTTCAAGGCTTTCGAGCATGCACCGTATATAGGGTCGGAGTCTAAAAGAACAAGACGCTTGTCCTCACGGGCAATATCATAGCGAATCCAGATCAACGTGCAATGGGCGCGAGATCAGATTTATGTTAATTGCTGAAAGTGTCAGGTGTTTATGCCGGCTGCATCGAATGAATGCTGACCTGAGCGGCCACTTGCTTGGCGATCTCGACGAACGCTTGCGCTACCGGGCTGTCAGGATGTGTGGCCGTGATTGGCTGGCCAGAATCTCCACCAATGCGGATGGCTGTGTCCAATGGCACTTCGCCCAGAAATGGCACGCCTTCTTCTTCCGCTAGTCTTCTGCCACCGCCGTGTCCGAAAATTTCATAACGCTCGGTCGTGCCAGGTGGCTGGAAGTAGCTCATGTTTTCGACAAATCCGAAAACAGGCACACCCATTTGAGTAAACATCGCAAGACCTTTTTTGCCGTCCAGAAGCGCTACGTCTTGAGGTGTGGTCACAATCACGCCGCCGGAAATTTGGGTGGCTTGAACCATCGTCAATTGCGCGTCGCCAGTGCCTGGTGGCATGTCGACCACTAAATAATCCAATTCGCCCCATTCGACATCTCTCAAAAATTGACGGATTGCTTTGTCGAGCATTGGTCCGCGCCAGATGATTGGAGTGTCTTTTGATACGAAAAACGCCATCGAAATTACTTTCACGCCGTAATTTTCTGTAGGCATAATGCGATTGTCTTTGGCGGTAGGTTGATAGTCTTCAACGCCCATCATCAATGGAATATTTGGTCCGGTGATATCTGCATCAAGCAATCCCACTTTGGCGCCGAGTTGGGCTAATGCGATTGCCAGATTTACGGAAACTGTGGATTTGCCAACTCCGCCTTTGCCTGAGGTGACAGCAATAATTTGACGGATGCCTTCGACGGATTCTTTCCCGCCTGGAGTCTTGCGTTGTCCGGCAACTGCGGCACCTGATTCCATGGTTACTTCCGTGACACCTGGAATCGCTGCGACCGCAGCTTTTGCTTGACTTTCCAATTGCTCTTTGACGGGGCAAGCCGGTGTGGTCAAAGTCAGCTTGAAGTGAACTTTGCCACCTTCAATTTTGATATCGGAGATCATGCCCAGGGTGACAATGTCGACGTGAAGGTCTGGGTCCATCACCGATTTGAGGGCGTTATTGACGTCCTCTGGAGTAATAATTTCGTTTTTCACGCTGACCATAACTGTCCACCTTTTCTGTGGGGGGCTTCATTTGAACGCAATTCAATACATGATGATAACCCTGGCAACCTTCGCGAGGGGGCTCCGTAATCAATTCTTCTCATTACCAGGGTTAAATACAAGTCATCTATTTTTGGCGTCAGGGGCGAGTGTTTGGTTATTCGGGATAACCAGTTTCTCGAGAAAATCTCGGCCCGGATTAAGTAAGGGTTTGAGAAGGGGCGAGGCGTTAGTTGGATAAAACGACTTGTGAGTGGTGAGATTAAGTAAGCAGGGCATCACTGTTGTCGTCAAAAAATTCGTTTTTGACTCTTTCGTTTTCTCTGATTGACGAGCACGATCGCTGAGTTCTCGATAACTGGTATCAGTGGCGATGCATGGTATTACCAGGCAATTACTAATTGATTTTTTTACAGGAAATGTTTCTGCCGCTTTCATTACATAATTCAGGCATTCTTCGGAGAATGCATCGAAATCTCCTGGCGCTGCGTGTTTCATGTATGTCAGAAAAAAGTGAAAAGAAACAATCAGTAGAATGCCTTTTTCGCCGCTCACGTACAGGCTGACAGAGCGCCCGCCTTCGAAAGAAAACTGTCGCCAAATGCGCGTGTTTTTTTCGTCCAAACCCTTTTCTATTTTTGCGACAAAATCTAGATAATTGATCATTTAGTGGCTAACAGCAACGCTTTGTTTGTTTCTTCGAGGTCCGGATGGTTGGGTGAGAGAAATTGTTCTTGGATTTTTTTCGCTTGAGTCAAAACATTTTTTGCTTCCGTAAGCTTATTTTGTTTAAGTTGTAACTCTCCAATTGAGCATAGAGTGCGAGCGATAGTCGGATGGTTGTATTTGAAAAACGATTTGCGCGTGGCGAGTGAATCATTGAGGAGGGCATCAGCTTTCGCCAACCGATTTGTTTCTGTGTAAAAACGTCCAAGCGA
The DNA here is from genome assembly GCA_014380105.1 of Candidatus Melainabacteria bacterium. Taxonomy (GTDB): domain Bacteria; phylum Cyanobacteriota; class Vampirovibrionia; order Obscuribacterales; family Obscuribacteraceae; genus QKMZ01. The sequence continues at coordinate 446 of JACMKL010000673.1, read as the reverse complement.
ACATTGATCGGACGCTACATCGGGATGTCGTGGACCGAAGGCAGCTTTATCGATTGAAAGAGCGGTAGTGAAATAATTTTCTGCCTCTTTCATCTTTCCTTCTTTCTGAGTGATTTTGCCAAGGTTTTCGAGCACTGCAGCTGCATCAGCTGAACTTTTCCCTGAAACTCTTTCCTTAATATTGAGAGCAATTATTGCTGTTTTTTCTGCATCGTCAAGTTTGTTTTGTTCGCGTAGTGAACGCGCCAGCCCGTTGTAGATGGAGGCGAGTTTTGTGTCATCTTCTTTCTTGACGTGTTCTTTCCACAATTTTATTGCTTCGCGGTATGTTTCTTCCGCTTCCGGATATCTTGCTTCATCATTGAGTAGGGCTCCCTTATTGCTCATGCTGACCGGCAATTCAGGGCGTTTTGCAAAACGTTTCCGGGAAACAATTACAGTTCGCT
>JACMKL010000672.1 GCA_014380105.1 Candidatus Melainabacteria bacterium | reverse complement strand
TCACGCGTGAAATCTCTTCGGAAGGCAAAATGCCCACACGCTGGGGAAATTGCCATACAAATATGGTAATCACCATAGCCAAACCTGCAACTGGACGGATTATTACGCATATCTCGACATACCGGTTAGACCAACGACCGCGCTGGTTGTCGAGAATAGGCTCCAACACTTAAATCTGCGGGCTCGCCCTGAAAAAATGCCGCGGCAGCTACCATTGCGGCGTTGTCGGTACACAAATGGCGCGATGGAAAATAGACCTTGAAATCTTTCGCTGCCTCAAATTTGCGTCTCAACTCGCTGTTGGCAGCTACTCCGCCCGCCAAAACGATCGTCTTTAGATTTAGCTCTTCAGCTGCTTTTAAAGTCTTTTTCACAAGCACTCTTGAGACGGCTTCTTGAAAAGATGCGCAGAGATCTTCAACTGGAAGAGGTGGCTCTAACTTTTCGACCTGTCTCAAAACCGCTGTTTTCAGTCCACTGAAGCTGAAGTCGTAATTTTTGACTACGCCCTCAGGAAACTTGAACGCTAATGGATTTCCTTCCATCGCTTTGCTGTCAATAACCGGTCCGCCTGGATATCCAAGACCAAGTAGGCGCGCCACTTTGTCGTAGGCTTCTCCCGCTGCGTCGTCAAGCGTTTCGCCGACTATGCTCACGTCATTGAAATCTTTGAAGTGCAAAATTTGGGTGTGTCCGCCTGAGACCAGGAGAGCTACGAAAGGAGGTTGCAGGTCGGTACCGATGAAATTCGCACATACGTGTGAAAAGAGATGGTCGACTGTAGTCAACGGCAGATCCCAAGACCAGGATAATGCCTTGGCCGCAGAAAGCCCGACCAGTAGAGTGCCGATTAACCCAGGACCGCGAGTACAGCATATGCCGTCCAACTGGTCTGGTCGGAGATTGGCTTTAGAGAGAGCTTCGTCAATCAGCAAATTAATCGCTTGCACGTGGCTGCGAGCGGCTACTTCAGGCACGACGCCGCCAAATTTTGCATGAATTTCGGTCTGGGAAATCAAGACGCTTGAAAGTAAAGTGCGTCCATCGGCAACAATGGCGGCTGCAGTTTCATCGCAACTAGTCTCAAGACCGAGCAAAATAGTCATAAAACGCCTTAAATAGGAGATCTAATCTTACAACTTACTCGGCAATTTCAAGCCAGTTAGAATCCCTTCCTCTTAATGGTGTGCCGGAAAATACCGATTTTGCGGCAAATAAAAATGTACAGGAGGTAAAATGCCTCCCCCATAATTAACTGCAAAGCGCGCCAGAACCCTATTGACAAGCGTTGTCTAGAAGAGTAGTATTCTGCAATCCATATCCTTTTCGCCCATGCTTTCCGCGGGCATAACAATAGAGGGACTGGCTGGTGGGAGTAATTCCGCCTCTTGTGATTTTTTCGCAAGCCTTACTAACAAATTGTCAGACTCCCTTTTTTACGGGTCTACTCACATGAAGAAATTTCAGCAAGTTGCTTTTGCATTTGGGATTGGAATAATCGCCGTAGCTTCTGCCACACCGGCATTAGCTCAGAGTGCCAATCTCGACTTTGGTAGAGGCAACACGGTTCGAGTTGGACCGTCGGGCACCACATTTGGCTTCAACGGTAATACGGTCAATGTGAATAATTCCGGAGGGGCTAATTTCGGAGCGGCCAATCCGATTAGCAGCAACTCGCGCACTTACGATCTCAATCCAGCGTTTCCAGCTCACGGGATGAGAAATGTCCCCACACCTTTCGGATCTGGCGATGAAGGTGCCCAGGGCAACCAGTTTAATTCTTCCGGCACCAGTGGTGTGATGGGACGTTCTTCCGAATACACTCCCGGCGAATTAGCCAATCATGATCGCACCTTCCACAATTACGAAGGTCGCACCGATTCTCAACAAACCCCGATGGGTGGTGGTTCTGATGGTGGCGGTTTACCAAGAACAATGACCGGCGGCATGGCGCAATACAGCCCTAGCGCTTACGACAGAATTCCGTCTGGAAATTTCAGATATGGATTCAACAACCAGGGTTCAGCACTTTTGAAATCTCCTGCTAGTCTCAGGAATTTTAGATTTGGCGGTTTCTTACCCCAGACTTCAACAGGTTCTTTAGACATCAACACAGTTTCGAGATAGGCCGTAATTTGCCAAAAAGCGAAATGCTTACCTTTCCTCCAATTCTAAAGGGTTTATCCAAATGATTAGACAAGCGGCTCTAGCAGCATTAATCTCCTTACTAACTGTCCCAGCTTACGCGCAGGATTGGTCGACATCGAGCGGCACGAGTGGTTCTGGTGGTCGTCAGTCTTCGTCAACGGGGAGTCAGGGGATTGCACCAAGTGTTTCTAATTTCACCGGAAGAAACGCTCCACTAGGTGGTCTGTTGCTTCCGCCCACAAGCATGGGATACGGTGCCGGTAATGGCTTGGCTCCGATACGCGGACCACGCGGTGGGCGCAATCGGCTTCCGCCAACCAGACTGGATAGTTTCGTCACCGAAGCACAAGGCAATGCCTGGCTAATTTATGGAGATGAAGGCACCACCTCAATTCCGCCTTTTATGGAATTCACGCAAGGACATAGAATTGAGCGTGGTATCAATGGACCTCGCGCAGCCGGTTTGACCACTTCCCACGGCAGCATGTTGCCTCCAGCATGGGGCGGCGATGAGTATGTTGATACTGAAGGATTCACACAAGCGGGTTCGCCTTCGCAGCAAGTTAATCCACTCTTCGGATTAGTTCCACAGCTTAATCAAATTCCGGTCTTGCCACAAATCATGAATGGCGGCCAGCCATCCTTTAATTTCAATTTGCCTGGTGGAAACGGCAGAGGGACAATCGGTCCAGATGGAATTACCGGCACAGTCAGAAACGGTGCAGGAGTATTTACCGGAACCACAAGTGGTGGTGGCGGCGTAACTGGCAACGTCGGTGGACTTGGCGGCTTAAGAACCGGCGGAAGCGGCTTCTAAAACTAGCTCAAAATCTCAATTTAATTGAATCCCATGAAGCTCAATGTTTGCTTCTGGAAGCACAGTGCAAGAACTGTGCCGAGTGCAATCGCCAGTCCAACTGGAATGCGCTTCTTTTTAGCTTCGGTCAATTTTTCAGAGTCGACTTGAGGCGGAATCAATTTGCCGCCTAGAGCGACCGACGCAAATGCGCTGAAGACTTGCTTCCAGGGAATGAGACGACCAAGCTGGAACATGGCGATACCGCCCCAGCAAAGGGCAAAATAGAAAAATATGACCAGCGCAGTAGTCGGTCCTAGAAACGCGCCCATGCATGCCATCAGTTTGGCATCGCCCATGCCGATTTTGTCGCCGTCGTCATACTTGGGACCAATCGGCAAATAATTGAAGAACAAAGTAATAGCCGCGCCAATCAACCAGCCCGCCACCGCCTGTAGTGCACCATCGACGCCTCGGTCCAGGTAGTTGAGAAGAATGCCTGCCAGTGAAGCGGGAAATGTAAGAACGTTCGGGATTTTATAAGTGCGCCAGTCAATGACGAGCGCGATAAAAACGACGACGAGTGCAATCGCTTGAGAAATTGTGTTAATCGGGGGCACTGCTGAAATTCTTCTTCTTTGAACGGGATTCTAGTAAATGAAATAGCCTATCAGAGACAAGCTACAGCGTCGATTTCGACGCCGACATCGCGAGGCAATCGCGCTACTTGAACGGTAGCACGCGCAGGTTTGTGATCGGGAAAATGGCTTCCGTAGATACCGTTCATTTCCTGAAAGTCAGCCATGTCTTTCAGATAAACCGTTGTTTTGACAACGTGTGCCAGGCTGCATCCGGCTGCCTCCAAAATTGCCGCGAGGTTCGACATTACTTGCTGAGTTTGAGCGGCAATCGGTCCGACGACCAATTGGTCGGTCGCTGGGTCAATTGGAATTTGACCCGAAACAAAAACAAATCCGTTGCAGACAATTGCTTGAGAATAAGGTCCTATGGCTTTAGGCGCCGAATCTGTCGCCACGATTTTTAATTTTGTCGAATCCATAGCACCTTCCTAAAACGCTCGAGTTTGCAAAAGAGTGGCCTTCTAATGTTTGATTCCACCTCTAATTATCTTCTAAGCGCTTACATAATCAAACTTCCTTGTGACTGACTTTGTCACCCACTGCGGTGCCCGTGTTGGCAATGGTGCCGGCTGGTAATTCAAGGCAAGATTTAGCTTGAAAAAAAACTTTTGAAATTTTTCCAGGCGGAAAATTTTCCAGCATTCCAACGACAACGCCCTTCTTATCCAGAAAAAGGGCGTCGATAGCAAATTTCATTCCAATCATGTGAATGGAGTTGCATTTGTCCAGAAAAAGACCTTCACCGCTTGCCAGGTTGCTTCGATTAAGTAAGCCAACCATGCGGCTGAGCATGGTCGCAGCAATGCGTGCATTCTCTGCAAGAAGGGTTTCCTTAGTGTCGTTATTAAAGACGAATACCAAAGAAGACTTACTTATTTGCCGAGTCCACCGACGATAGGACCTAATGCGTTTACGATCGTCACGACGGCTGGTCCAAGCATCGGAGCAAGAATCAAAGGCATAACGAATAACATGATTACTGGCACCATTTTAACTGGCACTTTGGCAGCTTCTTCTTCTTTCTTTCTCTTCAGTCTGTCGCGAAGAGCTTCCGCTTGCTGCTTGAGCGGGTAAGCTATGTCGGAACCCTTTTGCTCTGCGGCGATAAGCGCAGAAGCCATACTGATCAATTCATCAACCTGACAGCGTTCGCCCATTTCTCTAAGCGCAATCGGAACAGATTTTGCGAAGATTTTGACGTCACTGATCAGTTGGCGCATTTCTTCTGCCAAGATCGGGCAAGCATCACCAATTTCTTTTGATACTTTGTCGACGCCCATCATCAAGCCGAGACCGGCTTGTGCACAAACAATCAACAAGTCGATGATGGTTGGCAATTCGCGAAGAATAAGGTCTTGTCTTTTCTTGACTCGTCCAGCCAGGAAGAAGTTAGGTAGCATCCAACCGAGCAATGCGGTTGGTACTGCCAAAATTAAGTTGAAAGCGTTGCCGGTCGATGCCATCAAACCAAGGAAAACGGCTCCACTGGCGATGATGGATTTAATGCCAATGTAGATCGCCAAATGCTGTGCGGATCTGTAGTTGGCTGCAGTCAAAAGTTCGACAGTTCTGCGGTCGGCTACGGCTGGTATCACACTCAGTACCAACTCACCGACGGTGCGCAGCAACTGAGTAATTGAGGAATCTTTAGGACCTTCACCATCAGCTTCGTCATCTTTGCCTTTGGGACGAACTCTGACAGCGTATTGATCGACGTACTGTGTAAAGAGTGGCTGCATCACTAGAAGTCCGAAGACTATGCAGCCTCCGAAAGTCAGTAAGCCAATGAACATTGGGGACATCTTTACACCTCGAAAGTCGTCATCTTCATCAGGATCCAGAATCCGAACGCTTCCCAAATCACAAGAGCGATAAGAACGATTCTCGCAATCGGGTGGTTCAAGAACGGAATAATGTATCCAGGTGAAGCAAGGTAAGTCATGAGCGTAATGCCGTAAGGTAGGCAACCAATAAACATGGCTGTAGCTTTACCTTGCGCAGTCAGCGAGTTCATAAAGTCGCGTAGTTTGAATCGTTCACGAATCGCTTCGGCGATACAAGCTACAACGTCAGCTAAGTTGCCCCCTACGTCCTGACTGATGAAAATTGCTTTGGTCAAAAGATTGAAGTCGGGAGTTCTGATACGGGTAGCCATTTCAGACATGCAATCTCTGAATGGTTTACCGAGTTGGAGTGAAACTAGACCACGCTTGAATTCAGCGCGAATAGGTTCGGGTGCAACTTCTGACAATACCTTAAACACTTCCATGACCGGTGAACCGGCTCTGAGAGCAGATACCATCGTTTCCAAAACTTGTGGCAACTGAGCGGTCATTCTGTCCTGGCGTTGTTTAGCCAGGAAGCCCAGATACTGAACGAAACATCCCATGCCGATCGGTACGCCTACGATGAAGGCAGGTATCGCCGCTTCCGGCAATCCGCATAGCACCGCAACAAGAGCCAAAACGCCACCGCCGGCTATTGAAGCAACAATCCACTGAGTCCTGATCTCGTCATATCTAGACTCCAATCCGGCTTGAGAGAGCAAGCGCGACAAATAGCCAGTGCGTTGCTTCAAGAAGATGTCGATCTCTACCGACTCTTGATTCTTCTCCAGCATCTTGCGCTGGTGTTTACCAAGTCTTGAAAGCTCATCTGCCCACTGACTTCTAGTGGCGGCCATAACGATAAGACCGGCCAGTAGAACGAAGACAAATACTATTGCGCCTACGCTCATTCTCTACACCCGTAAATTGTTGGTGATCAGTTTATCTGAGCCACTCTAGTTTGAATGGCACAGCTTCTTGTTCGAGCTGCTCGAGGAATTTTGGAGGCAAACCGGAGCCGACGTGTTTGCATTTAAAGAATCCGCGAGGGTCTCTTCCTTCCCGCTCTAAGTGGAACATCGTTGAAATAGCGATGGTGTCACCTTCCATACCGGTTATTTCCGATAGTTCAGTAACGCGACGTGTTCCGTCTTCCAGACGTCTAATCTGAACGATTAACTGCACCGCTGATGCGATCAATTCACGGGCAGCTTTCAAAGGCATTTCCGTGGCGCCCATGAGAATCATGTTCTCCAAACGCTTTGTGCAGTCTCTTGGCGAGTTGGCGTGGATAGTGGTCATTGATCCACCGTGACCTGTGTTCATTGCCTGGAGCATGTCGAAGGCTTCTTCACCACGGCATTCTCCAAGAATGATTCGGTCAGGGCGCATCCGCAGGCAGTTAATTACAAGCATGCGCTGTGTAATTTGACCTTTCCCTTCCGTGTTCATCGGACGGGTTTCCATGCGTACCCAGTGCTCGTGTTGCAGTCTAAGTTCGGCTGCGTCTTCAATCGTAATGATGCGTTCGCGCGGGTTGATGTGCGCGGACAGCGCGTTGAGCAAAGTCGTTTTACCAGAACCTGTACCACCAGAGATGATGGCGTTGATTCTGCCCTTGACGCAAGCTTTAAGGACTTCCGCCATTTGAATAGACATCGCGCCTTTTTCGCACAACTGACCAAGTGACATGATCGAGGTGCCGAAGCATCGGATCGTGATCGTTGGACCGTCGATGGTTACTGGAGGAATGGTTGCGTTAACCCGTGATCCGTTCGGAAGTCGGGCGTCAACCATCGGAGAGTTATCGTCAAGTCTTCTGCCGAGTTGCTGAATTATTTTGTCGATCGTCTGTCTCAGATGTCGTTCGTTTTCAAAAACAACGTTTGTCTTTTCCAGACGTCCGTGTCTTTCTACGTAAATCATGCTGACGTTGTTGACGCATATGTCACCAACGGATGGGTCACGGAGAAGTGGACCGAGTGGTCCGAATCCGAACACTTCGTCGAGTACGTTTTGAAGAAGAATACCCTTCTCCATCATGGTCAACGGTGCAGGGTCGGAGTTGACGATTTCTCTGATACGAGCACGCACTTGCGCTTGAGTATCTTCAGAAATATTGGTCAAACGGGAAGTGTCCAACTCTCTTCTGAGCTGGTCGATGATTACCTTTTCGCGTTCACGAATTAGTTGTTGGTTGGCTGAAAATTTAGCTCCAACATCACCTTGAGGCTGTGAAACTTCTTGGTTTGAACGGTGGTATTCGGTTTCGTCGCGAGCATCGATACGCTCAATTTCCGCGCGCGAAGGAGGAACTCCCTCTGCAGCTGGTAGTCCACCGGCTGGTTTAGCTGCCTGTCCTGCGACACCAGTGTTGGGAGCACCACCACTGGGGCGATTCATACCACTACCACCCGGAGGTGGCGCAGTACCTTTAGCGCCGCCGACACCAGTCTGTTGTCCTGGTTGAGCTACACCTGTCGCTTGCTGATTGGAGGGCACCACTTCTGATGCTTGACGTTGACGAACCAATTGTCCCATGAGAGATGACGCGGGACGCGCGGGTAGATTCTGATCCTTTCTTTCGTCGCCCATTTAAACACTCACCACCTTTTAAATTATCGTTTGGAGAAGATTGCTGGCAGGCGGAAGCCTCCTTTCTTCTCTCCATCCTTAGTTGTAAGAAGCAGCTGCTCGCCACCGGCAAGTCTTCTTGCTAGTGAATCAAGTGCTTTTCCAAGTGCTGTGTGCCCCGGTGCGATCTGACCCTGGTTATTGACCCACTTGGCGGTCTTAGTGTCATTTGGAATTTCGTGGAAAACAGGATAATTCAGGTTTGCTCGGCATTCACTCAAAACGTCTTGTGGAAGCCATTCTGAACGGTTGATTACGAGCAACAATTTTTCCTGATTGTAGTGAGCCTTGAAAGTGTCCAAACACTTTCTGGCATTCAGGATGGACGCCCAGTTGTACTCAGTAAGAACGAGTACGTGGTCGGCCAAGTCGAGCGTCGCAATTGCGCGCTCGTCCAGGAGGTTTTTCGGCAGATCTACGCAAGTAAATCGGAACTCCTGTTTTGCAGTGTATAGAATTTCTTGCACTTGCGCTGCATAGATGTCGCCGATGTCTTCAAGCTCAGGCGGTGCAGCGAGAATACTCAACTTGTCGTCGTACCTGGTCATAAGGTTGCGCAGGTATGTGGCGTCGAAGTTAGTGTGTGAAAAGTCGATGGTGCTCAAACTGAACGATGGTTCAAGGTTGAGATAGTGGCTCACCATGCCGAATTGCAAGTCGAGGTCGACGATGCAAGCCTCACCATACTTGCCGAGATAACCGGCCAAGTTGGTGCAAATTGTGGTGGCACCGATACCGCCTGTCGGACTGAAAATCGCGACGACTTTACCGGCCGCTGTCGACACGGATTCGGATTGGTGCTTGAGCTGAATACTTTGTACTGCAGCTGGAAGGTCAGTACGCCAACGCTCGGCGTCTAAGAAGTCTGATGCTCCAAGTCGATACGCTGTACGGATCAATTCTGGATCCGGTACCTCGTATGAGACAAAGAAGTAGAGCTGCGGGAAAGTTTCCCGCAGCTCTGCTAACAATGACAAGCCACGCACGGGAGCAGGGCTCAACTCGATCCAGACCAACTTCGGATGCAAACTTCCGATTTGTTCGCGCGCCATACTCCCGGAGACTGTGCTCACGAGGGCCAGTGACGGCTGACTGTGGATAAGATCCTCGATTGTTTGACGCTTGTCTAAACCGGCGTCGCATACAAGAAGTGTGGTCAGTTTCATGTTAAGTCGTTCTCCTCCTACCAACAGCCCTATCTAATGATGTACCCATTAGATAGGGGATGCTCACTCGTCCTAAATGCTTACTAGCCTTTAGGAACTGAAAGTACATCCTTCTTGCTGCCGGACCAAATTTCTATTTCGTGCAGTGGTGGTGGTGGTGGTGGTGCCGCTGGCATCCCCATTCCTGCTCCGCCGGGTCCAAGATCTGGAGCGCCTGGCAATGGAGGTGGAGGTAGGGCTGAAGGCGGTGGAAGTGCAGCTAGATCAGCAGCTGGCTTCGGTGGTTTTGGGAAAAGGCTGGTCACATCAACCGTAGCGATTGGGCTGTGATCCTTTTCGTTTCTCAAGGTCAAGTAAAGCTTACTAGCAACAATTGCCTTGATTAGTTTCTGCGCATCTTCCGGGCTGACAGCAACAGTCACGGAGCTAGCAGGAACTGCAGCCGTAGTACCAGGTTGTTTCTGATAAATCTGACCGCAAGCAATAACTTCTACATCTGAAAGGATGCAAGAGGCTTTTGTGTCAGCACCAGCACCAACCGATGCATAAACGTCTACATGACTTTCAGGTTGGACAAAACCAGCTACGCCGGTGTTGTTATCAACTGCGAAAGTGAGAGCGCGCATACCTTCTTTCAATCTGGATTCAAAGCCAAGCGTCATCCCTTGTGGTGCCAAGTCGTGTTGTGACACGATTTGTCCCGAAGCGATCCCGTATTTGGCAATGCGTCCTACAGCCAGACTGGCCGAAGTGATTGCGTCTTGAGGAATCTTAGCCTGTTCGAGTTCGCGCTCTTCGAGACCTTCAGTAGGAATGGTTTGACCTTCAGGAACATCCTTAATGGCGTAGACCACTTTACCTTTGGCTTCAGCTTTGCGCTTCATCTCTTCGACTTGATTCGCGTACTTTGTCTCTGACTCGCTGACTTTGCCGGTGACCATCATTGTTACAACAACGGCTAGGCCGATGATGATCAAGAGCATCACTGCTGGAGGCATGCGAGAGAGGCTTAAAAACAACGCACGTAATGGGTTCATTACGGTTCCCCCTTCTGTCTATCTCATAAGAGAAAGATTAACCAATTACTATTAACGCACATCGGGGGAACAAGAACAACGGCTGCTCTGTCGCACCCAATTAGTCCTTACCCGACGGCGCGATTTCTAAACAGACCTGATCTTACTGATACTGGCAACAAATCAGGCAAATCAAGAGGTCTCGTTCTTCACTCTGTCGCGGAATCGATACAAAAAACGGGATGCTGTGAGCAATTCAGCCCGTCTGTTTTACGTCTCATAATTTTCATTGCGCATGACAACTTGTCCCCTGTCAGGCTCTTCGGCACCAGGAAGGTACCTTTCTTGTAAGTCCTGCGTTAAAACAATGGCGCAACGATCGCAATTTATTTTGGCAATACTTTTTTGCCATCTTTCAAGACTGTTTGTATGAGCCATTCTAATAAAAATTCTTTTCGAATTTATTGGTCGCTGCAACACCAAAAAGACAAGAATTTTGCGAAGCAATTTGTACTAACTTCTGTTCAATTTATATTTATCGTCAACTTGATTTCTATTTAGAACTCAGTTGGGCTGCCATTCTCAAATTGTGCAAAAAGAAAGAGGGGAGTTTTCACCCCCCTCTAAACCTTCACTGCCAACTCCAAGCAATTTTGTTGTTTGAAGTGAACCGATGAGACGGACGTCTGTTAGGACGCACCACCAGCAGCGGTTGACAGGTTGTTCAATTGCGTAATAACTGCCGAGAATGCGGCCGAAATTGCGGACGTCAAGGCGCCTTTGGTGATACTGAAAACGAGAGCCACGAGAATCGCGACGAATGCGAGAATCGCACCGTATTCTGTAATACCTTGACCTGATTCGTCCCGAACGAAACGCTTCAACATTGAAACCTCCTTGTGTAGTCCCTGCTTTAGAGAGAAAGATACACCATCTGAACTAATAAAAGCCCAGTGGCGCAAAGTTATATTCTAAGCGTGGAAAACGTAATTGTCTAAGTCTAGTAACACATCTATCTTAACTAAAGAGCCAAATCCACAGTATTTTTTGCGGACCTTGCACCTCCTAAAAGAAACCAATGAGTTTGGCTACGAGTTATACATACCCGGAATCTCTTCGGGGCAACATTCCTATCTTACCTTGGCATCTTCATATCCGGAAGGGGCTTTTACCCCTTGTCAAATTAAATTCTGTAGATGCCCATGGGTGCCACCTGATCCGGTTATTAAATCTCCTGACAGGGTGTGGAAGACGTGCATTTATGAGAAAATTATCTTTGTGTAGGGCTTTAACTTCTTAACATTTAAGTCTCGTGAAAGCGCAAAACCCTCTTTTAGATGTTGGAATTTCTCAGTTATGACCGCCAAAAAGTCACCGAAAAGCCCAACAGAAGCGGCTGTCCTTAAATCATCCGTCGAAAATTCTTTGAAACTGGCCGCAACCCTTTTAACTTCCACCTATAAAGATGGATTTTGGTCTTATAAGGAAGGCAATAGTCCTTGTATTGAACCAACTGCCTTTTGTTCGCTTGCTATGCGCGACGATGCCAAAATTGCCGGAGCAGTAATCAACTTCCTGACTACCAACCAAAATGCCGATGGCGGCTGGTCTTCCAGCCCTGGAATCGGTCAATCGGATTGGACGACCAGCCTTGCGCTTTTGGCACTCCGCAATCTTTCTATCCAAACCAAAACGGAAGACGGAGCAAAACCTTCGGTCGATAAAGCAGTCACTTACTTATTCGATGTACGCAGCGAGTTTTATGGATTTCTCGCCCAGGCTCTTCTCTACATTTGGAAAGGGCGTGAAGGCTTGATGTACACACGAGGGTGGCCCTGGAGTAAGGGGTGTTTCCATTGGGTTGAACCAACTTCTTACAGCTTGATGGCTCTCAAAATTCCGGATGTGCCGCAACGCGACGATATGGTCGAAGTGCTGAAGCGCGCTGATGGCTTCATTCTGGAGCACGCCTGTAAAGATGGTGGTTGGAATCACGGAAACGACCGCACGCTTGGATTTGATCAGCCAGCCTATGTTGTGACCAGTGCAGAAGCCTTAGTTGCCTTGCAAAATCACAGACAGGACGAAAAAATTCAGCATGCACTACGCTCGCTAAAGACCTCTCTTGGATACGGTCGC
>JACMKL010000671.1 GCA_014380105.1 Candidatus Melainabacteria bacterium | reverse complement strand
CCGGCATCTCCGAAAACTGTTGGTTCCTCCAGAAGTTGCTCATACTGAGCACTCAGCGAGAGAAGCATATGAGAGTTTCTCGGTTAAGATTTTAGGCAAAGTTTCCGAATAAACTTTCTGAGGAATTCGGATGCGCTAAATTTCAGGCATATCAAATCAATTCAGATAAGCACAAGCAAATTTTTTACCTATACCATCGTATTTCACGCATGCAAAATAGTAGCGAACTTCGCGCTAACAATTCCGCTCAGAAAAATGCTTAACTGGTAGTGCAAACAGCGCGAACCTAGGTATCGAGCGCCGCAAACGTCCCAGTTCTCTTGGACGCACAAACGTGACTGAAATTTGACAATCTCAGTCACGTTTCCGAATATTTTAAGGACCGACGCAAGGTTCTTCTATGGGTCTTCGTCGAAAGCGGCACTTTTGCGGCAGGTGCAAGTATTTACTTGCCCGGCTTGTAGAAAACAGCGGAACATTTGTCTTACCAAATTCGAGAAGGCAGTTTTCAGCCAATTGCTGGTTAGTGAACGAACCAGTTGCAAATCTTCCACAATTGCCGCAGCGTAGGTCGTAAGGGGCCAAAAGATCAACTGGATGCTGGCAAGCTAAAGGAGAGGAAAAATTCCAACGAAATATGCTGCCTACGCCTTCGTCAAAATACTTAGCCCACAACAAGACTTGGTATGGTTTGTCGTGCAGATTCACCTGAAAAGCACCACCATTGCTACTAATACCGAGGTCGCAATAACCGTTTGAAAAGCAGAGACCAATCCATCCATCAACGTTAATGGACTCCAATCGAATTGAGATAAATCGCCCTCCCCTTACAACCAAAAAACTATGCTCCAGATCATTCAGTCTGCCTGTATGAATTTGAAGGTTTACCGGCAACTTTCGATTTGTCTCAATGATTGAATTTTCTATTGCTCTTACTACTTCGCAAAACTCTCCAACCACAGAGCGCGTATAGTGTTGAACTTCCGCTTGCTCATCGGCCCGTACATGCTGTTGTTGCAGTCGTAGTTTCTCTTCTTCAAGAATTCTCTGTGCAAGATCTTCCATATCTATTCTCCACTTAAATTGTGCTTTCTTTGTTTAACTTGCAGCCAGAACAGCAGATGTCGCTCTGACCGCAAGGCGGTATCCATGTTCAGAGGGGCTGACCTTGTCTAGAGTCCACGTGCTCTGACCTGGAGTGTTTCGAGCATGAGCAGTGCATTTTCACTGACTTGCTTTGCAGCATCTGAAGCCAACATCTTGCGATCGCGCACCAATTGCATATAGGCAAGAGTTGCAGCCGCAGCTACATACGTCACGAAAAAAGTACCACTGTCAGTTGGTACTGCTGAATCTCCTGCAATGAGCGTATCGCTGAGCTTGAGTACCTTCTCCTGCCTCTTTGCCGTCCACATAACGAGATCGGCGTTAGAATTTCCACCGAGACATTTGTGTGGGGTTCTGATAATCGACTTTGCCACCACTCGACAAGACGCGATCAAATCAACGGTCGGAACTTTGATGACGAGTTTGGACTTCTGATTTGAATTCTCGTACACAATTAATTCAGGAACTTCGTCTCCAACAGCGAAATCCGCAATCTTCCGCAGTCTAATTGCCGCTTCTGAAAAACCAATTTCATCATAAGCCGCGGCGACCAAATACAAGCGCAAATAGTCCACAGGGTGAACTGCAAATTCAAGAACAGTACTGCCGTCATCCTGGGGAATCAAGTCAAAGTACGAACTGGTGCGCAGCAGATTTTTCTTACTGGAAACAGCACCATCTCTAATTGTCATTGCCGGGAATGAAGCAGCCATATTGTCGCCGAAAGCTTCACCCGTAAACAAAACAGCCAAAATGTCAGCATCGATTTCACCGATCGAGTCGGTAAATATTTTGAGCAACAACTCTTCGGTTGCAACCTTGCGACGCCCCAATTGGATAGTCGGCACTGATGGCACAAATACTTTGGACTGTACAGCTTCGATCATATCCTTCTGAAGAGCCAAAATTGACTGCTTCTCGAGGTCGACAACATCATGGTAGACATTGTGACGAGCCTCATGGCAGAACAACGGAAAGTTGACCAAAATGAAATCCAACATCTCATAGGGGACTTGGAGGGCGTGAGCACCTACAGGTCCACGAGATCCTGGAATTGTCGCAAGACCGGCACCAGTGAGACGAGCTAGAAAGACATCACCAACTCGCTCTACGCCTGCTTTTATAGGTGAATGCACTGGCGCACCAGCAAGCGAGCCTTCAAGATCTCCTGACCAATAAAGCTGATGGATACACTTGAAGAAGTACTCACACGCATTCAAAATTCGACTAAATTTTCCATTGCGCCTTTGCTCAAAACAGTCCGTATAAACTTGCAGGACGTAGAGAATTTCTGCCAATTCCTCGTCAAGAAGATCTACTGCACGTTGAATAATCGCCGTAACCGAAAAATCGGCATTGCGAATCGCCAACTCCGAGATGAGATGCGGTAAGGCTTCTCTATAACTGTCTTCAAGCCGATTAAGCTGGTCGCCGAGACTTTCCACGGCAGGCTGAAACTCAGAGGCCATATCTGTTTTAGCCCAATTAACCAAATTGGACATCTGACCGAAACGTTCTTCATAGAGCGCATCAAATTGTCGCTTGGTCATCAATATCTGCATGCCGTCAGCTGCAGCCAGAAGCGTTGTTCCTGGCTCAAAGCTATCTAAGTTTTCACCTGGAGGGAGAACGGTTATAATCTTGCCCTGGGAAAGGTCCGACAATAGCTCCGAAGATAAGTGACTCTTCGCTTGCTTGCGCCGCTTTGCTCGCGATTTGCTCTTTCCGACCTTTCTCTCTTGCGCTTCATAGCGCTTAAGCGCATTGCCGACAAGAGCAGAATTTTCTGGAAAATTGAAATCTTTATCTCCAGTGCCGGCGACTACCACTTTTGTCTGATGAGTAGGGTCCTCGCAGCGGACGGACGAAAATCGCTCGCCTATTATCAATTTGATCTTTGGATGAGACATCTATTTTGCCTTAATTCAAAGTAGTGTTTGCTGAATTCATGAGCAACTTGAGAACAAAAAGAGCCGAGGCTAATTTCAAAGCCTCGACTCTTCTTGCTGACGTTAGATTGCTTATCGCTTTTCGATTTTCAAAGCTTCATAGCTCGATCCTGGATTGACAATACGCAGATACCAATTATTGCTTGCGGAATTGAATGTATCCCGAGCATCAACGTGAGCATTGCGATTAGTCGCCATTCCTTTCACTTCTGAGATTGCCCTTCGGCACCACGGGCTTTATCGGACTTCTGACCCAGAGACTGATGATCTAAATCTAAAGCTGGTAAAAAAGACTTAGAGGTTTCGTGGCTTTCAGGAGTCTTCGGTATGCCAGAATCCAAAAGTTTGAGTGCCTGTTCTGAAACATTTGAATGACTGGATTTTTCAACGCTCGCCTGGACTTCCTTGGATTCTAGGACTGGTAAGGTTTCGCTATTTCCCATGATTTTGTATTCTCCATGAATATTTTTTTGCGTGCCTATTTGGTCTCACACTCATTCCGCTTTTGTACGTTCAACTGCGAACATTGAGTGAAAGGATTATGAAACGGAGATGGTGGCGAAAAGGCGTCCAAAGGAATCGAGTACGAAAATTCGCACTCATTGAGAATCGAAAACTAATCAGCGCAAGCGAACGCTTGAAGTGTCAGCAGCAGCAGCAGAACGTCCTT